>NZ_CACTIU010000011.1:0-22413 GCF_902713635.1 Wolbachia endosymbiont of Cardiocondyla obscurior
AAGCGTAGTGTGGGGAAACCTGCATGCTGCGTTTCTAAGGGAGGGAGTAGTAGCAATACTACTTCCTTACCTAACCAGCTCACTCGTGATAAAGGCTTTGAAAAACGCGCACAACTTTATGCTGCTAAGGCTTACTCAAGACAAGCTGATAAATCTGGTAAATACGTTGATTTAAAGAAGATTTTCTTTATCGCGATTTCAAATTGTAACTTATTCCCTGATAAGCTTGACTATATATCTAGCCATACCATAAGAGATGAAAAAAACAATGAGCATGACTTAAAAGATTTTCAATTTATCTTCATAGAGCTGCCAAAATTTCCTAAGAGTAGAGAAGAACAACTAGAAAGTGTAGTAGACCGTTGGCTATTTTTTTTCAAATATGCAGATGAAACAACGGACGAAGATCTCAGAAAAATTGCGGAAAAATCACCAATAATAAAGCTAGCATATGATGAATTAGATAAGTTTCACTGGAATGAAAAAGATCTAGTAGCTTATGAAGAAAGAATAATGGATCTGCGCAAAGAAGAAGCCATTCTTGAATATAGACTTGATCTTGCTAAAGAGGAAGGTAGAAAAGAGAGGGAAATTGAAGTCGCAAAGAATCTACTTAAAGCAGGTGTTTCTTTTAATATTATAGCTCAAACTACTGGTCTTTCTATGAGTGAGATCAAAGAATTGCAGAATTAAGTGTGAATGGTTACGAAAAATATAAGTTTTTGCGATAAACGACATAGTGATGTATTTGTTGTTCAGCATGTCAGTGGAATATTTTCTGGTATCTGTTCAGATGCATGGCTAATGCTGAAACAAAAATTCCAGTGCTCCTTTTTTTGTCATCCCAGTCTGGGATCCAGATTGGGCACTAAGTTGGTAAACACGAAAGCGCTTTACAACGTTTTTGATGGAACTGTGCAAAAGGACTGGATACCAGTGTCAGCTACTTGCATGACACCCATTTGTTCCTATAGTTGCTTTTCTCGTCTACCTTATTTTGCCACTCATCTGAACAGATACCCATTTTGGAGGGATACCAATAATAGTTGTGAGCGGTACAAGTTTAGTCCATATACCTTCCAAGCATAACACGCTCACGAAACTTTAATGCGATAGCTTGGTTTCTACTGAAAGACAGCATTATGCCAAGTGCGATGCTCGAAGATAAAAGAGAAGAACCACCATAGCTAAGTAACGGCAGGGTTATGCCGGTGGTAGGAAAAACACTCAATGTTACCCCTATGTTTATTATGAATTGTGTGATGAATTGCATTGAGATACCGAGAATCACCAACAGATTAAATAATTCATTTTCCCTATATGCAATGTAAAGCAAGCGGGCGGAAATGATGCCAAATAACATCAATGTGGCTAAGCACGTAATCAAACCAAATTCTTCTGCTAAAACAGAAAACACAAAATCTGTATGACAATCAGGAAGAGAGGCTTTTACGCTACCTTCACCAGGTCCAACTCCAGTTAATTGACCTCTTTTGAATGCTTCTAATGATTTTGTAACTTGAAAGTTATCGCGCTGCGTAAAAAAGACAAAATTGTAAATCCTTTGCTTTATATGTGGGAGGCATAAGTAAGCTATTGTAGTTCCAGTTGTGGCCATTCCTATTATGCATAGAAAGTATAAAAATGGTATACATGCAATAAACATTTGACCGATAAAAGAATATGTTAAAAGCATAGACATACTGAAATCAGGTTGCAAAAGTAACAACACAAAAACTAACAGAAATATTATGATTGATATGTGTATTTTAAACTTCATTTCGCTGGCCAAGATACTAGCTATAACAACAGAAAAAAATGGCCTTACGAACTCAGATGGTTGAACAGAAATTTTGACAATATGTAACCATCGTTTCGCACCTTTTACCTCTATACCAAGTATTATCGCAATTGCTACTAGAATAGTAAATAAAGCGAAACCTGCGAATGAGAGGTTAAGTATAGTTCTTGTGTTGAGAAAAGAAAATGTCACCAAGGTAATTAGTGACAGGACTATATAAATTGTGTGACGCCGTATAAAATAATCTTGTGGTAAAGAAAGACGCTGCGCAATTACAGGGCTTGCTGAATAAACAAGAATGAAGCTTATAGTGAGCAAAAAAAACACTGGAAGGATGAGATAATAATCTAGGGTTCTATACCAGAGTTTAATATTCATTTTGTTCCAATGTGTAATGCCACTATTCCATAGCTCATATTATGAAACTCAACATTCTTAAAGCCTACCTCTTCAATTTCCATTTTAAAATCAGCCTGAGTTGGAAATTCTCTGATGCTCTTCACTAAATATTCATAAGAACTCTTGTCTTTAGCAACTATGCTGCCAATTTTAGGAATTACTTTAAATGAATATAAGTCATAAAGTTTGGTAAATATCTCATTTTGATAGTGCATAGGGGCAAATTCTAAGCAGATAAATTTTCCATGTGGTTTTAATACCCTGTGCGCCTCATTTAAAGCCTTCTTACGGTCAGAAACATTTCGAATGCCAAAAGCTATTGTGCAATAATCAAATTCGGAGTCTTCAAATGGTAAACTTTCTGCACTTGCACATACCCAATCAAAATTAATTTGGTTTGAATTTATAGCTTTATCACGTCCTCTGTTTAGCATGTTTTGATTTATATCGCATACTGTAACCTTAGCACTTGGCTCTTTTCTTACTACTCTTATTGCTATATCTCCAGTTCCTCCAGCAACATCTAAAACCTTAGAGTTTTTTGTAAAATGCACACTATTTACCATCTTATCTTTCCATAATCTGTGCATTCCGAGGCTCATTATATCATTCATGGTGTCGTAGCGACTTGCCACGGAATCGAATACCTCTTTAACTAATTGTGATTTCTTCTTGATTTTTATAGTAGACATTACGTAAAGTCGCTCAACTCCTTTATAATTAGTAAAAATTAATTTGAATTAACACAAATGTCAACGACAGGCCTTGAGCCTGTTAAAATCTTCTTCAGCGTGGTATGATGACCTAGTCAGTGGGCTTGATGCAACCACTAAGAAACCTTTGGAGTAAGCAATATATTTATAATGCTCAAACTCTTCTGGGGTAACATACCTATCAAGTTTTGCATGTTTTGGAGTTGGTTGTAGATATTGACCAATTGTAATAAAATCAACCTCAGCACTGCGCAAATCGTCCATAACCTGAAGTATTTCCTCTTTTGTTTCTCCAAGACCAACCATAAGCCCCGACTTTGTGAAAACTTTAGGATTAATCTGCTTTACCATCTTCAGCAAATATAGTGAATGAAAATAGCGAGCTCGTGGTCTTATTTTTGCATACAATCTCGGCACTGTTTCAATATTGTGGTTATAGACATCAGGTGATGCAACAGCAATTGCTTCAAATGCTCCTTTCTTATTTAAAAAATCAGGAGTTAAAATCTCTATTGTTGTTTCTGAAGTTATCTTTCTAATTTCTTCTATGCACTGTATAAACTGATTTGCGCCACCATCTGGTAAATCATCACGATCAACAGAAGTAATGACAACATGTTTTAAGTTTAACTTTTTTATTGCTTTTGCTAAATTTTCTGGTTCATGAGGGTCTAGTTTATCAGGAATGCCAGTTGCAACGTTGCAAAATGCACAAGCACGAGTGCAAACAGAACCGAGAATCATCACAGTAGCATGACGTTTATTCCAACATTCACCAATGTTTGGACATGCAGCCTCTTCGCACACTGTATGCAAGTTATGCAGTTTAACGATGTTTAAGGTTTCATTGAATACTTCACCGGTCGGAGCTTTTGCTCTGAGCCATTGAGGTTTGCTATGCATCTGAAACTGCTAACTCTACCTCTTGCTTTACTAAAACTTTTTTCAACCTTCTTTTTATCTTCTGCGCTTTCTCACTTAGTTTAATCGTTCTTGTGTTGAGCAAAAAAGCATCTAAATCACCTTTGTAATCTATAGTTCTCAAAGTTCTTGTTGCCACACGAAATCTAAACTTTTTATTCAATATATCACTTGTCAACGTAACCTTATGTAAATTTAAAAGAAAGGTACGCTTTGTTTTACGATTCGAATGTGATACCTTATTACCAAAAGATTTTTTTCTATTTGTTAATTCACAAACTCTACTCACTTCAATATACCAAATTATTCTATGTACTTAGATTACCTTATATAGTCAAATAGTCAATACTCTCTTGCTTAATTTTTATACCATATACTGCTTTATAACCAAAAAATATCGTAATTTTTTCTATTATAAGAGAAATCATATGCTGAATTTCCAATGCTTTACTGCCATTTGTTACTACCAGATGCAATACACCCGAATTTATATTCTGTGCATATGAGATCTTTTTCGGTTTTGTACACTCTGCTATTTCTTTCCCTACTATATTTCGCCAGTTTAAAATAAGACGTATTTCATTTTTGCTAATTTTATTTTTCATGCATTTTAATGCATAGTTTTCAATTATAGACTTTAATTTTTTTGGACCGCTACGTTTGAGCATTTTTCTGTTTTTTTAGTAGGTAGATAATATAAAAGTATACATATAACTTGAGATTTTGTCATTACTGCTACATGTTTGTGAGATACCGTGACGGTATGACCATAATCGTCACTCCGCAACGCATATTGCATAGTCGTCATTCCGCGGCGTGTTCGCGGAATCTAGCTCTGGTCACGCTACTTAGATGACAACCTGCTAACTGCTTTACAAACCTCTAGCCTCACACCGTAAAAGCAGTATTTTTATGCAAAACTTATCTCAACGTAGCACTTGCCAAGATCGTTCCATTCAAAAATTTTTGTTTTGCCTCATAATTAACCTTATAGCTGTTTTAATTGTAATTAGTTAAATTATTATTAACTTGCCAGGCTAGATCCAAAAAATAGCATAATCAATATGCAAATTGTAATAGAAATCACGTTTGCGTATGGTTTATTGCTATGCGGTTAATCTTTCCTCAATCCAAGCTGCTTGAATAGCTTCGAGTATTTTTTCGTTACAGCGTTTTTCATCATCATCAAATTCCTCTAAACTCAAGACCTTTTTTTTAAGCTCAGTGAATCTGATACTAATTATATTCTCATTTGGAAATTTTTCCTCCAGAGCTTCCACAATATCTTCTATATCAAGCCATTTCATACTTTTTTGTATTTATCTGCTAAGTTAAATTGGTGCCCATGGGGAGACTTGAACTCCCAAGGTCGCAAAACCCACGGATTTTAAGTCCGCTGCGTCTACCGATTCCGCCACACGGGCTTTTTTTATCTATCTAGAGTAAAACTCTACTACTAAATTGACTTCCATGTCTGCTGAATAAGGAACCTCAGAATATTGAGGTGACCTCAAATACTTCACTGAATGCTCTTTACTATCTGCTTCTAAATAATCCGGAGCCTTGCGCTCTTGTTTTTGTTCATCCTCTACTACTACAGGGATTTTTGCTGCCCTTTCTCTTATTTTTATTATATCACCTGGCTTCACTCGATAACTCGATATGTTAACCACCTTATCATTAACTGTAACGTGCTTGTGAGATATGAGCTGCTTTGCTGAGTAAATTGTTGGAACAAGACCAGAGTGGTATAAAACAGAACTTAATCTCGATTCTAAGATACCGATAAAATTATCAGCCGTATAACCCTTTCTGTTATAAGCATCTAAAAATGTACGTCTGAGCTGCTTACTTGAAATCGCGTAGTAAAACTTAAATTTCTTATGTGCAGCAAACTGCTTACCAAAGTCGGATAACTTCTTGAATCCAAGAATACCATGTTGACCTGGAGGGTATTTCCTTTTGTTTACTGGGTCTTTAGCTCTACCCCATAAATTTACACCAAGTCTACGGCTAATCCTATACTTTCTAGTGATAACAGTTGTCATATAAAAACTCTCACGATTCAACTCTAGATTATTAAGGATTTTAGCACTCAGTGTCAACTTGTTTTTGCTGATATAATCTTTTATACTTCATTTTTAAGTTTTTCTATTAACACATGAATCATTCACATTTAAAATCTATGGCAAACGCCATCCGTTTTTTATCAATTGATGCAGTACAAAAAGCAAACTCTGGACACCCAGGTATGCCACTTGGCATGGCAGATGTTGCAACTGTTTTGTTTGCTAAATATCTGAATCATAATCCTGATGATTCTAAATGGTTCAATAGAGATCGCTTTGTTTTATCAAACGGTCATGGGTCAATGTTACTATACTCAATATTATATTTGACAGGTTATATTAGCATAGATGAGCTAAAAAACTTCAGGCAAATGGGATCCAAGACCCCAGGTCATCCAGAATTCGGCTTGACTTCCGGGGTAGAGGCAACGACAGGCCCTTTAGGGCAGGGATTTGCCGCTGCTGTTGGCATGGCACTTGCTGAATCAATCCTTAAAAAGCAATTCAGAATCAATCACTACACTTACGTGATGCTAGGGGATGGCTGTCTTATGGAAGGAATAAGCCATGAAGCAGCATCACTTGCTGGGCATCTTAAATTGAATAAGCTTATAGCTCTTTTTGATGATAATGATATTTCTATAGATGGCGCTACTTGCCTTTCCTGCTCTGATGATGTAGAGAAACGCTTCTTAGCGTATGGATGGAATGTTGACAAAATTGATGGCCATGATTTTGATGCCATATCCCTTGCAATAGAGCAAGCAAAAAAGTCTGATAAACCTACAATGATCTGCTGCAAAACTATTATCGGAAAATTTTCAAGCCGTGCTGGCACATCCTCTGTTCACAGTGGTGCTTTTTCGGAGGAAGACATCAAACAGATGAGAGAGAAATTAAACTGGAATTATGAACCATTTCATGTACCAGAAGATGTGAAAAACGCCTGGATGAAAACTGTTGAGAGAGCAAAACAAAATTACACGATGTCATTCCAGCGCGTGACCAGGAAAGAAGAAAAAGAATGGATCCCAGTGTCAAGCACTGGGATGACAAAAAGTGGAGCTGGGGTAACAGGATATCATGTAGAACTTCAAAGACGGTTAGATAAACATCTACCAGACAATATCGCTGGTGTTTTAGCTGACCTGAAGAAACAAATATGTGAGCTAATGCCAAACGAAGCTACTCGATCTTCTTTTGGTAGGGTAATGGAACTTTTAACACAACATATGCCGGAATTAATCGGCGGTTCTGCTGATCTTACCGGGTCAAATTGCACTAAATATAAGCACATGCAGGTAATAAATAGCAATAATTATAGTGGCTCTTATGTCCACTATGGAGTGAGAGAGCACGCTATGGCAGCTTGTATGAATGGTATGGCACTTCACGGCGCGATTCTTCCTTATGGCGGCACTTTTTTGGTATTTTCCGACTATTGTCGTCCTGCTATACGTCTTTCAGCTCTGATGAAGCAGCAGGTTATGTATGTCATGACTCACGACTCAATTGGAGTGGGAGAAGATGGCCCAACTCATCAGCCAATAGAGCATTTAGCTTCTTTGCGTGCTATACCAAATCTATATGTTTTTAGACCAGCCGATGCAGTTGAAACTCTGGAGTGTGTTAGCATTGCACTCGAAAAAAAAGAATCACCTGCACTGTTTGCGCTCTCAAGGCAAAACGTAAGTTACATGCATTCTGATATCGATCAATCTGCTAATCTATCGAAGTTTGGTGCATATATTTTGTGTGAATGTTCAAAAGAATTAAAAGTGACAATATTTGCTACGGGGTCCGAGGTTGAAATTGCAGTTGAAGCAAGAGAGAAATTGCAGGAAAAAGGCATAGGTACAAGGGTTGTTTCTATGCCATGCTGGAGGCTTTTTGATGAGCAAAGTGATGAATATAAAGCGGCGATATTAAATAATGACAGCATCAAAGTTGCAATTGAAGCTGGAAGTGAAATGGGTTGGCATAAATACATAGGTTCAAACGGTATATTTATTGGCATGAAAAGCTTTGGAGAATCAGCACCTTATAAAACACTTTATGAGCATTTCAATATCAGTGCCGATCATGTGGTAAAATGTGTGTGTGAGAAACTGGTTTACATTCAGTAGACTTCTTGCATAACCATATGAAAGCCCACTCTTCTTTGTCATTCCAGCGCGTGACGTTATCCAAGATGATGTCATTCCAGTGCTCCTTTTTTTGTCATCCCAGTGCGTGACACTGGGATCTAGCCTTTATTATTTGGTTGAAATTAAGTCTTCTGGATCCCAATGTCAGCTACTTTCATGACATCATCATAAAGTAAAATGAGATCCCAGTGTCAAGCACTGGGATGACACCTTTTCCGGTAGAAGATCACTATCAAATCACATTGCTCTGGTCATTATGATCACCATTATTTTGTTCAACTGATTGATCGACCCCAGGTGAAGAAGAATCATCATAAGGTTGTGTGTCAGACTTTTCTTCGTCAGACCCAAACAACCATGAAAAAAACCCACCAAAAAATGATGCAATTAATGAAAAAGGCTTCATAAGTATACTAAACAAACTACCAAAAAAAGAGCTCGGCTGTTCTTCTGTTTGTGCAGGTTCTGTGGAAGCAACAGGACCTACATCGTTGTCTTGTACATCAGTTCCTTGTTCTGCACTGGTGGTGCTGGTTTGTCCTCCCTTATTTTGTGTAGATCCAGTAGGTTGACTACCGTTGCTTACACCAGTTCCTTGTTCTGCACTGGTGGTGCTGGTTTTTTCCCCTTCTTTGCTATTATCTGATTGTAGTTCAGTATCATCACCTACTCGTTTTTCTTCCTCTTGACCCCCTTCACTATCTGTCGATGATCCACCCGCTGAACCATCATCAGATTTTTCTGCTGGTTGCAATAGAGTTTTTATTCCTTCATCAGTGGCTAATTTGAAAGGAGTATTTCCATCTTCATTTTCTATATTAACATCTGCTCCTTTTTTTATTAAGAATTTTACTGTTTCCGCAGAGGCGTTTGCTGGACGATCTGCATAACCCATAAACACTTTATTTTTTGTAGCAAAATGTAAAGGAGTCCATAGATCGTTATCTTGTATATTAACATTCGCTCCTTTTTCTAATAAAAGTTCTGCTATATCCGTATAACCTTCTCTAGCAGCCCAATGCAAAAGAGTATGTCCATATGAATCTACTGCATCAGCATTTGCTCCCTTGTTTAATAAAGCTTTAACTATATCTTTATGGCTACTCTTGTAATTATATTCCATCATACTCTGAAGAAGTGATTCCATTACTGTATCAACCTTTGCTCCATTATTTAATAAAACTTCAGTTGCATCTTTATGACCATAGAAAGCAGCTTCAAATAAAGGAACCCTTCCATCTTTATCTGCTATATTAACATCTGCCCCTGTTTGTATTAGAGCTCTTACTATTTCTACATTGCCCTTTCTAGCAGCAAAATGTAAAAGAGTTTTTCCATAGTTGTCTATTGAATTAACGTTTACTTTTTTACTTAATAGACTTTGAACTTCCTCATAATTATCACTTTTAACGGCTGAATACAAAGCTTCGATGTCCTTTTGCGTTTCTTCTAGAATTTTTACTATATGTTTCCCGCCTTGTTGAGAGGCAAGATTTAAAGGAATGCTGCTAGTATTATCTAGTGGAATAACATAAATTCCTTTTGCTTCTAATAGAACTGTTACTATTTGCTGATCGTCAGTTTTAGCGGCTTCATGTAAAGCAGTCCTTCCATTTTTATCTGCTATATTAACATTGATCCCTTTTGCTTCTAATAGAGCTTCTATTATACTTGTATCGAGTGGTTGCGTTTTGTTGGCTTTGTCAACAGCAACATGTAAAAGAGCGCGTCCATTTTCAGACTGTGCATTAACATCTGCTTTGTTATCAATTAAAAGCGAGACCATATCTTTGTCTCCTTTGACAATAGCATGCCGTAAAGGAGTAAATCGGTTTCCATCTAATGCATTAACATCTGCTCCTTCGCTTATTAGACGCTTTAATCCATCAATATCACCTCTTTTAACAGCCTCAAATAAAGCAGCATTTTGTGGAACTTGGCTTTCTTCTTCATCATTTTGCAATACTGGACTAGCATCATCAGATTCTTCTGCGGGTTGCAATAGAGTTTTTATTCCTTCATCAGTGGCTAATTTGAAAGGAGTGTTTCCATCTTTATCTTTTATATTAACATCTGCTCCTTTTTCCAATAGATCTTTTACTATCTCTGCATGGCCCATTTCAGCAGCCCGATGTAAAGGAGTGCTGCCATATTGATCTTGTGCATTAACATTTGCCCCTTTATCCAATAGAGCTTCTGCTACCTCTTTATAGCCCTTTTCAGCAGCCCAATGTAGAAGAGTCTCTTTCAACTCACTTGTTGCATTAACATCTGCTCCTTCACTTATTAGACTTTTTACTTTCTCAATATTACCTTCTAGAGCAGCCTTACGTAATTCAGCATTTATATCTCTGTCTGAATTGCTCATCCCATACCTCCTGTAAAACTATATTGTTATGATAAAGCCGTTAATAATCTATGAGCTCTCACCCCCTGTAAAATTATATTATCATGATAAAGTCATTAATAACCCATGAGCTCTGGATCACGCAAATAATGGTTATTCCCTGTGTTTTTCAGTACATTTGAGCTGGCTGTACATAAGAATTGCAATTGTAGAGCATGCTATTGTTAATAGTAAATTTGGTAAAATACCATAGCGAAAAAATTTTCCTACTATATATATTCCAATAGCCCCAAACATCATATTGCAGAATGAGAGAACTGCACTACCAAGCCCTATACCTTTGATCGTTTCTAAAGCAGAAGTTACGTTATTGCTTATTATTAATGCAAGTCCGATATTGGCTGGAATCCAAACAGTTTGAAGAATTAATATATTTAACTTGTCCGCGAAATAAAAATATACCAATAAACTATCGGATATTATCGGTAACACCAAACCTATTATTAGCATTTTGCTAACCCCTACTTTTGGTACATACCTTCTATTAATTAAAGTTCCAATTATGTAAAATATGACTATGATCGATATGAGGTAGCCAAAATACTGTACTTCAATGCCCATCGATTCAAATATGAACGGGTAGTTAGCAATGTATGCCCAAAGCCACATGAAAGTTAATCCATGAATGGCTGAAAACCCAAGGAAACGATAATTTCTAAATATTGATATATATTGCTTGAAGATATTAGTAGTTATGTTAGTTATACTGGTTTCATTTTTATTTACAGTGAGTGTTTCTTGTAACTTAAAGTAGATAAAAATAAGTATAGCAATTGCTGCAAGTGATATAATAAAAAACAAAAATTTCCAACTATACCCATGTGAAATTATATAACTGCCCACCACTGGAGCTATTCCAGGTGAGAGTGCCACAACCATATTTAATTTTGAAATGACTCTCGAGTATTCACTACCCGAGTACATATCCCTTATTGCTGCATACCCAACAACACCTGCAACACCAGCCCCTGCTCCTTGTATGAAGCGAATTAGTATCAAGAGTGCAATACTGTCGGCTATATAACACATGACACTTGCCAAAGTAAAAATTGTCATACCAATCAGCATCATTGGACGCCTACCATAATGGTCCGATAATGGACCATAAATTAATCCAGACACCGCAAATCCAACTAGATTCAAGCTAATTGTAAGCTGCACTACACTGCCTTCTACTTTAAAATAATTGGCAATGCTTGGTAGTGCAACTGAGTATAGGTCAGTTGCCATATCGACAATTGCTACAGACAATATCATAATAAGAGAGATGATATTTTGCGAAAGAGCTGTTTTCACTTAATGATTTACTGGATTAAATATACTTAATTATAATGTATTTTTTTCATTAGTATAAGTACAATGTTACATAGTAAATGATGTCATTCGAGTAGCGGACACTGAAATCTTAAGCTAAAATCATGAAAAGCACGAATTTCAATACCTTATCTTCAATTATTCACTTTAAGCTTTAAGTCTTCAACAGAAGATGCATTTGCCTCACTTACTACCTTTAGTGGTTCACCAAGGCTATGTTCCACTTTTGTCTCAAATTTAAAGCCCAATTTTTCGCAAAGCTTCTGAAAATATTCAACAATAACATCAAACAAATTCTTACCACTTACTTTGTAGTTTTTTAGCTCTTTAGGAATGGTAAGAAGTACTTTACCATCTTCATATGTTACATTTTTATCTTCACATTTCAGTTTAAACTCCGCTGAACTGCAAAAACCTGGTGTTTCGATATATGTACAATCATCATAGTTAAGCATTTTTGTATATTTCATGCTAAAACTAAGCTTTATACAATTGGGTTCACGACAATCCATAATATACTCTCTTGTCATACAGTTGCCTTGCGTTGACAAATGAAAAGATCCAAGAGCTTGATTCATATCATTAGGAAGAAAATGAGTATATCCGCCCTGATAATAGTTATTTATTAACTCCTCAATAATAGAGTTATTGGGAATTGTTGCACCAACGTGTTTAAACATTTCTGTAAAAATTTGTCTGAGAAATGGACGATAATTCCCTTTTCCGTTTTCATCCCGTAGAATTAGATTTTTATGTTTTGAATACAGATTGTTAATAAATTCGTTAGTTATTTTTTGTCCGTTAATAGCAAGGCCGTGTGTTCTATTAAGATCCTTATATGTTCCCTCACCAGAAATTACTTCGTCCCAAGTGTTAGCTTTGAAATCAGCATATTTGAGCTTCTTCACTTCAGCTTTCAACGCATTGACCATTTCCTTTGACATGTTATATCTCTACCATTAATACCTGTATATTAATTCTAGCACTTACTTTATTAAATTTCAATTACTAAATGAATTTATCACTTTCACTTCCGTATTTTCCAGCGAGTCACCGTAAGTCACTGCTTTTAGGTAAAACTTTTTCCCCATTTGCACTTCGAAAGATATTATTGAATCATCAAGTAGAACAAATTTTTCACCTGCAGTGTGCTGATACTCTTTAGTACCTTCTTGTCCTCTGATTAGGTTACTAAGCTTATATTTATTTTTATCTATAAGTTCAGCACTCTGGAATTTTATTACCTCTTTTCCGATTAATGCTGAATTTGAATCGATAATTCCTAGCAGCTTACCAAAACGTAGCACTACTATAAGCCCCTCGTCGGTAGATTCCATTACATATCCGTAAGTAGACTGCTTGTTTGTGCTTGCAATAGGCTTATAATCCTTATCGTTGTACGAAATAAAGAGTGTTGCTCCCTTCCAATTCTTTTCCTCACTAATTAAAGTAAAGCTTGCACTATTACCTTTAATATCCGGTAAATCTATCATTTCTACGATGGTTTTGCTAATGTGAGAGGGAGGGTATTCCTTCAGCATAAGTGACCTTGTTGAAGGAAAAGAAAGCTTATATATAGAGTGATCATAACCAACGCCAATTACTTGAATGGACATGCTTTCGAATTTTGTTTTTATAATTCTCACCGTATGCTTTTTCTCACCGTCTAAAATCGTTATTACATCACTTGGCACAAGCCACGCATATTTTATCGGCAGCTTGAAATTGTATATATTTCTCTCTTGCCACGAAGAATAAAGTAAAACCTCAGCGATATTTTGCGCCTCTCCCTCCTCCATAATGAGTGGTATTTCAACTGTTATAGCAGTGCCTTGCTTTGGCAACTCAGCATATTTAACATCAATTGGATAGCCAAAATTGCGGTTAAAGTAAACGATGTTAACTTTATTGTTTAAATCCAGTTGACTAATATTAACAAGTTGCATCGACTTTGAACTGTTATTGAAAACCATTTCACCAATTGGCATTACAGTTGTAACTCCCCTGCCCTTTTGGACAAATTTCAGTTTAGAGTCCTGTTCAACCACATCAAAAAAATAGCAACTTTGCAGCATTTTAATAATTGAACGTACGGGTTGCTGGTCATTTATTACATATCCAGACAATAATCCTTTAACATCACTCGTATCGAACTGATCGCTTTTTAAACCTGCTTTTTGTAATAGATCCGATAAAACATCGGAAATATTAAGCTGTGAAAGCTTTCCCTGAATCCAATGTCCTGTCTGCCAATTATGGCAGTCAGTCCACATATCACACAAATTGGGGAAATAAGGAAATGGCCTTGCATCCCATGCCCAGAGAAACATTTTTTCTACCATTTCCGAGCTTTGCCACTTCTTTAGCGTTCCTTCAATTGCAATTTTTTGCGAAAGAAAGCTCACCTCTCCGTTTGAATATCGTGGATATTTGCTCTCTATGCTGCCTTTATCAACAAACACATTTGGTTCATTAGTGCAGCCGTTCATACTGGGAAATCCATATTCAGTAAACCATATTTTTTTCATTTTTGGTTGCCATTTTGTTTTGCTACCACCTGGATTTATGTGAGTTTCACTCCACCATTTCTCTATATTTTTCCACGCATACCTGCTGTCGTTATACTTTACTTTTTCAGGTTCACTCTTTGAGTAATCATAGAAATAATCATACCCCACTCCACTGCTCCAACCACCCATTACATCTTCCGCAGAATAGCCAAAAGAAGGTTCTGGCCCATCAGTCAGTGGAAAATAAGCATCTATGCCAACAACGTCGATGTACTCTGAAGACCACAGTTCATCCATATTATACCAACCATCATATGAATGGTATTCGCTCCAATCTGCAGCGTAGGTAACTGTTACTTCTTTTCCAAGATCAAGTTTTATCTGCTTTGCAAGCTTGACCAGCTCTATAACGGCAGGGTAATTCCCTTGTTCATCCCTGATTTTGGTAAGTTGCGCAAATTCAGATCCGATGATAAACCCTTCCACTTTAGTTTGTTTGGCAATGCTTGCATAATGCTCTATAAATTTGTTATATTGATTCTCAAAAAAATCACTTATATCCCCAGGAGTCCCGCTCAATTTTCCTCGCCACTCTTTGTTCTTTGTGTCAAGCAAGGGCATTGGATAGAGCATCACCTTGTAGCCTCTGCTGCGTAACTCTTCTATATATCTTATCAACGCTGCATCACTAACTGTGCCACCATACCTTGGGTTTCCACTCGCATCTTTTGAAATTAGCTGAGCATTATCTCTGGTTACACCCCCTACTTGCCAATCATCAGGTAATATTGCGGAATCATCTTGAAATTCAACTGCAGGGTATATTTTACAATCTTTAATGTTCAGATTATTCACAAACCAATTGACTACTACCGATACCCACTCAACATTTGGCAAATCTTCTTTTAATTGATCCAAAGAAAGCATTGCATCGCTCTTTTTAGTGTGGTTGTTGTGATTTACCCTTTGCGCCAGTCCATACGGGATATATTGGTTGCTGCTTATTTTCTCTTGCGCGATTTTCTTCTGTATTTTTGTATCATATACAAACTCTCCTGAGCCTGGTATTATATTGATATTCCGAATATTTTCTGCTATTGAAAATCCACTGGGTTTTAATGCAGTTCGCACTTCAAATGTAAATATCGGGACACGATTGTTATAGTCTGCTAAAGGAAAATTCTTGATAACTATGTAAGATATTCCCCTATAAGCCGGCACATTCCCCTCTCCTTCAATTGATGACATAAATGGATCAGGATTTTGGTCTTCTCTGCCGCTGTAAAAAGTATAATCTATTTCATCAAAGCTAAGTGATGTTGTATCTGCCCAGATTCTGTTTAATTTTTCTACTTTCCCCTTGCAGATCGCAATTGCAAGCGTTGCATAGTAATTATATGTAACGTTCATACCTCTTCCAATTTTACTTTTGGTGGTTATCGCCTCTTCTTTTATTGGCTGCGCCCAAATAATGTTCCCTGCAACACGAGCAGTGCCATAGATAATTGGAATTGTTCTGCCATAGGTTGAGGTTTGAACTTGCAGATTTTTTAGCCTCGCACCATGCGTTACTTTTTGCTCGGCATCAAGGCCAAACATCGCACCATCAAGCTGCGCACCAAGAAGAGCACCGAGCTCTGAACCGATAATCCGGCCAATTGGCCCAAAAATGCTGCCTGCTTGACCAAAAATTGATGATAAAACTATTGTAGACATGATAATCCTCCTTTTTGTTTCTATAGCTAATGTAGGCTCTACGTCATGCCGCCGCGCCGCTAACAAGCAGCGGGATGACGAGCTTATCGTTATGCCGCCGCGAACCGTCATACCGTCACGGTATCTCTAGATCCTGCTAACACGTAGCAGGGTACTTAACCGTCATAACGCGATTCATTCGCGGTATCTCTTAGCCGCTAACAAGCAGCGGAATGACGAATTTGTCGTTTTACAGCCACTTGGATGACAATTTGCTACTAAATAGTAGGAAATTCAATAATTTACAATGAATAGTTGAAGTTTGTAATTAAGAAAAGCACATGGTGTAGCTATAATCATTGTAAGCAACAATAAGAAAGTGCGGAAGTAGAAATTTGAGTTGACAAAATAAGAAAAAATATAGTATATTAATAATATTGATATTCACTTAAACTAATTATGCCAGCAGTAGTAAATACACCAGACAACATACAAAGACCGTCAAAATTAAAAAAAGCAAAAGAAATTTTACTTGCTCCTGTGAGGTGGCTAATCATGGGTTTAATTGTAGTGTCCTCTATAGCACTCGTTATTTTTTTTCTGGCACTTGTCCTAGTCACTAAAGTATTGAGTAAGCTATACTGTCTTGCAGGAGGCAGATTACCAGAATGGTTAGAGCAAAGAGCTGAGGCATTTATGGAGGCAGCACGTGTTCCACAAACAACGCATAATACTAATGTAAATGATGCAATTAATATTAACATTCAAAAGCTAAAAGAAAACTATGGCGAGCCTGATGTTGATGATAAGTTTATAGAGGAAATAGAAGGATTTATTGATCAGTTAGAGTGCATAGCAAATGGCACACAAAAAGCTGCAGATAAAGATCAACTTACAGAAGATGAGAAAAAACATGCACTTGAGTGCTTGAAGCGTATAAAAAATAACCCTGGTACACATAGTGGAAGCGGGTTAACATTGAAGCAAGTTTTAAATTTAGTTTGGAAGGCTTGCAACGATCAAACTAGAGCAAATAATATAGATATTAATACCCGCATATCACAGAGAAAATATCAACTGGTTAGACATTTAGTAGAATCGCAAACAGAATACGGAGTGCATGGTGGTCGTGGTTCAAGTGCATGTTTTACTGGCACATTTAACAGTATTGTCTCTTCCTTGTACGCTTTTGAAGAGTTTTCCTTCTTGCAAAAAGCAGATAAGAATACTATAAAGCAGAAATTTGAAGATGAGCTGCAAAAAAAGGGAGAAGAACTATTTAATCAGCTTTCCAATGATAAAGAAAAAAAAGAAGTTGCAGAAGCTTTAAGTAATCCTTCTACAAATTTCTTTTCAAGCTATGTAGAATCATTTAAAAACCACCCTGCACGTGCAGTTTTAGGTGATAAAAAATGCGACGAATTAGTTAAAACTCATCTTAGTAATCTTCAGTACAATAGCACAATATCTCGCTTTACCTAAAGTAATCACTTCACCAGCGGCAAAGTGATACCATGCTGATTCATATATTTTCCTTTCATATCATCATATGATTTCTCGCATTCACTTTCGCCGCTTAAAAATACGAATTGGCATGCGCCTTCATTAGCGTAAATTTTCGCAGGAAGTGGAGTGGTGTTTGAGAATTCGAGTGTGACATGACCTTCCCATCCAGGTTCTAAGGGAGTAACGTTTACTATAATTCCACACCTTGCGTAAGTTGATTTACCAACACAAATGACCAGTACATTCCTTGGTATACGAAAATATTCCACTGTACTTGCAAGTACGAAACTATTTGGTGGAATTATGCATACATCTGTTTCCTTATCTATAAAACTATTCTCAGAAAAATTTTTAGGGTCCACGATAGCTGAATTAACGTTAGTAAAAATTTTAAATTTATTATCCACTCTTGCATCGTAACCATAAGATGATAGTCCGAAAGATATAACACCTTTGCTGCTTTTGTGATTCACAAAAGGCTCTATCATTCCAAAATTTTCAGCTTTTTCTCTTATCCATTTATCTGGCATAACTGCCATAATTGCCCCTTAAAGTTGTGTAATACTTACAATAATATAAAATAAAATTTAAATGTAAACTGTAGCTTTTGTCATGCAATTAAAGCTTTTCAGTTTGATTTTTGTTATAATAATTAGATTTATGTTCTTAACTAAAAATAATGCTTAGAAACTTTCTCCTGATTTTTGTATTCGTATTATTCACGCCGCTATCAAATGCTGATGCCAGGAAATACATCAGAATTGTTGGATCTTCAACTGTTTTTCCTTTTATCTCATTTATAGCCGAGGAGTTCAATCGTGTATTCTCCTTTAAGACTCCAGTTGTGGAATCGATAGGAAGTGGATCAGGATTCAAAATGTTTTGCTCAGGAATAGGGGAAGACACTCCAGACATCACCACTTCATCTCGCCCTATGAAGGAAGTAGAAAGAGAACTATGTAAAAGGAATAAAATTAATGAAGTGATAGAAATCATCATTGGCTATGATGGAGTTGTCATTGCAAATTCAAATCAAAGCCATAGATTTGATTTCACAAAGAAGGACTTATTTGAAACTTTATCTGCATATTCTCAAGAAAATGATAAATTAGTAAAAAATAATAAGAAGTTTTGGTCTGATGTAAATCAAGCCTTACCAAAAACAGAAATTGAAATTTATGGTCCACATCAAAATACAGGCACATACGAAACTTTGGTTAATTCTATTATGCTTGATCAATATTCATGTATGAACTCGAAAATTTTTAAAGAGAATTATAAAGATCAGGAAGAAAGAAAGAAAGCATGTGGTAATATAAGGGATGATGGAAGGTATATAGAAGTTGGAATTAATGAAAATATAATAATACAAAAATTGAAAAGTAACAAGAACGCCTTAGGGATATTTAGTTTCAGCTTTTTAATGAGGAATCAAGATAAAATACAAGGGAGCACAATTGCAGGAATTGAGCCAACTTACGAAAATATATCATCGGGAAAATATATATTAGCAAGACCTCTATACCTTTACATAAAGAGGGAACACTTGGATACTGTTGATGGATTAAGAGAATTCGTAAAAGAAATTATAGATTCAATCGGTATTGAAGGTGGGTACCTATCTAGGCTTGGTCTAATTCCACTTTCAAGTGAAGATATAAAGAAAGCTTCAGCAAAAGTTTATGATATAACGTGACGGCAACACTTCTTTTATATTCTTTGTTCTAGCGTAGTCAGACCCAGCACGGCGCGCTGGGATGACATTATTAACGTTATGCTTTTTGTTGTTGTGTAAACGTTTTTTCTACACTTGGATCTTCTAAAACCTTAGCAATACCAGCACCCATTAATATAACTGCTGCCAAAACTGTTAAAGCCAGTGCAACTACAGGATACGCTAGCACATAGGCTGCAACAGCACCAACTGCGCACAGTCCAACAACGCCCAGAGCAATTTTCCCTTTGTGTTCACTCCAGAAGGTTGTTTCGTTTTTTTCTGGGGTTTTGTTGTCTGCAGTTGGTGCAGAGTTTACGGTGTTTTGATCTAGATCAGTGTCATCTATAAAGTTAAGATCATCATTCTCAGACGGATCCTGATTGATTTCTTGTGAAAATCGAGTCGCATACTCTTTATCCCATGCTATCTGATCATCAGTCTTGGCATTATCTAGTTCATTTTTACTAAGTTTTTCCTCAAATTCTTGAATCAAATCTTGAAAGCATTGCTCACCTACTCCAGGTATTTTAGCAAAACGTTTTTGTGCACATGTAAGTTTATCCATTACATAGTTATTTTCATTGGGCTCGAACCCAAGGAGCCCTGGAGAAGCAGCATCAAACATTAATTTAAAGCTTTCTTTTATCTTTTCCACATCTTCTTGGTTCAATTCTCTATCATAGTTAACCAGCAGAGGATAAACTAAAAGGGCATCTACGCTTCCATCATCCCAATATACACATCGCTCTAAAACCCTTGCTGCATCTTCATCACAATTCTCTAATGCTGCTTTAACTTGATCAATATCAAGGTTTTCTATTGCTTCTTGTAAGTTGGAATCAAGATCCATTACCCACTTGTGATCTTCTATTTTTTGAACAACTTGTACAAGAGCAAAATATTCTGTGCTATGAGGGTCAAATTTTCCTTGAAAGCGTTTAAGATCATCTATTGTATCCGTAAAATATGGTTGATCTTCAAAAGATTTTGTTACCTTGTAATCACACAAAAAATCACGAGTTTCTAGATCAGCTTTCTGCCAAATTAGTTCAATGACCTTTACTTTAGTGCTAACGCTAGCATTAGAACAGTCAATAACATCATTTAAAATGGTACCTTTGTCACTAGTCAGAGTCCCCTCGTGGCTCAAAACTGCTTGTATATCATTATGTTCCTTATGTTCCTTATTGTCGAGTACGTTCTGGACTTCTTGAAAATTGCCATTCCAGACTGCCTGTCTTAATGAATCTAGAATTTCTTCTTGTGCATTAGTTAATTCAACCATATCTTACCTCTAATAAAAATTTAATTATCACACATATTTACAAGTAAATCGAGTATACTGTTAATAACTGTTAATAAAGGCCAACAAAGTGCTTGACGTTAGAGTAGCTTTTATGGCTTTGTATAGCGAGGAAGTAACTCTATGAAAAATCATCAACGTTTACAAAATTTGCGTTCAATTGTATTTATTGTGGGAATATTCCTATTGCTGTTTAGCTTAGCAATGCTTATTCCTGCTATTACCAATAAGTATCTCAGCTACGAATGGAAAAATTTCCTCGCTGGATTCATAATTACCTGCACATCTGGCGCAATTTTTATTTTACTCGGTAAATTAAGTAGATTGCATGGAATGCCAGCAATTTTTGCGATTACTAGTTGCACCTGGATTGCCTTGTCTCTGTTTGCAGCTATTCCTTTCTATTTTGATAATCTGAGCTATGTTGATGCATTGTTTGAAACGATATCTGGCATCACAACCACAGGAGCAACTATATTTAATGATATTGAAAAACAATCTCCAGGAATACTGCTATGGAGAGCAATGCTACATGGCATGGGGGGTTTTGGTGTAATCACTTTAGGAATTGCAGTTTTTCCTATGTTTAAGGTTCTCAGCCTAAATAATTTACTTTATTCTGAATATTCAGATGCTACCAAAAGGAAGTTGCCGAATACGCGAAGCGTAGTAATTCATGTTACGGCAATATATTATGGCCTAATTTTGTTATGTATATCTTCCTATTATCTAGCTGGTATGCCACTGTTTGATGCAATATGTCACGGAATGTCCGCTGTATCAACTGGTGGATTTGCTAACTATAATGATTCTATAGGGCACTACAATAACCCTATGTTAGAAGCCATAACGATCGTTTTTATGATTTTGGGTTCTCTGCCTTTTCTTAGCTATTTAAAAATCATAAGACGGTTAGACATTTGCCATGATGAACAGGTCTCTTACTTTGTTAAGATAGCCATTGTTTCATCTTTATTTGCTTGTTTTTGGTTGTATAAAAATGTTGATTTAGGAGTGTTATTATCATTTAGATGCAGCACATTTACCATTACTTCCTTGATTACGTCAACTGGTTATGCAATCTGTAATCATATAGATTGGAGCTTCATTTCAGTCTTAGCTTTTTTTCTAACCTTTGTTGGTGGATGTAGTGGTTCTTCAAGTGGTGGCATCAAAATCTTTCGTTTGATCATTTTTCTAAGGTCTATAGGAAATCACTTTCGCCTTTTATTAAACCCAGGTGCAGGTAATAGGGTAAAATTCAACGGAAAAACCCTGGAGAGTGATGAAGTTCACTCTGTCTTTATATTTTTTGCAATTTTCATGTTAACGTTTACCATTTCATCAATAGTGATATCTTACTTAAGCAATGCAGACTTTATAACTAGCGTCAGCTCAGTCTCTGCAACGCTTACAAACTCTGGCCCGGGATTTAGTAATTTAATAGGTCCTTCAGGTAACTATTCTTCTTTCAGTAATGAAGTAAAATTATTTCTATCGTTTTTAATGCTGCTTGGCAGACTTGAAATATTGCCAATCTATTTTTGTATAGGTAATTTATTCTTATTTAATAGAAAGAAATAGTTGGTGAAATTTGATATTATAGCTAAACTGACTTACGACAATTTGAAAAACCGTCATTCCGCTACTCGTTAGCGATATCTATACCGCGAATAAATCTACAACTGTACGAACATTGTGATTTGGGCACACCAGGAAGAATGTCATCCAAGTAGCCCCTTTCTCGTCATCCCGCTACTTGTTAGCGGGATCTATGCTAAGAGATACCGCGAATGAATCGCGGTATGACGGTTCGCGGCGATATAGCTATAGATATAGTACTTCCCAAAGTAAATGATAAAGGTATAATAAGCTATTTGAGTTATAATGGCGTATAGTGTGGATTTAAGG
>NZ_CACTIU010000012.1:0-21366 GCF_902713635.1 Wolbachia endosymbiont of Cardiocondyla obscurior
CATAAATATACAGACTTACAACTTTTGGTTGGTAATACCATAATGGAAATTTATCATTCATTTTAGAAAATACTATACTTTAACGAGTGAGCTACCTTTCTATAAAAGACCTATCGACTGTTGCAATTATAGGCGTAAACAAGAATGATAAAAGAGTACGAGATTGAGTAACTATGTACACTTCTGCTGGCATACCAGGGTATAGGTATACGTTTTTAAACTGAGCAAGCTCTGGTTTTGGTATCACTACACGTACTGAATAATAACGCCCTAGCCTTGGATCATCAAGGGCATCGGGAGAAATATTGCTTACTATACCATTAATTAAACTTAAACGACGTGCACTGTAAGCACTTAAACGAACTTTAACCTTTAGCCCTTCTAGCCCATCAATAGAGACTATGTTGCTATCTTTCTTTTGTGCTGACAGTATCTCTTCTATGTTTCTGGTCTGAATTTTAGCATCTATTATTAGGTCATCATCCGATGGCACTACGCTCATGATCGGAACTCCAGATTGTATAACACCACCTTCAGTATGGTATCTTATATCTGTGACTATCCCATCTTGAGGCGATTTAATTATTGTACGTGCTAATGAATCTTCAGCAACCATCAGTCTCTCTTTCAAGTCTGCAATAGACGTACTAACTTCCTTAAGTTCAGCGTTTGCTCTTTCTTGAGAATCATTTCTCACGTTTATAATTTCTAATTCGTTCTCTCCAATTTTTTGCTGCACTTGAGATATTGCAGAACGGTAATGTCCAACTTTGCCTTCAATTTCAGCAAACTGCTTTTCTAAAGCTAAAATGTGTGGTTTGCTTATATGGCCACTATCAAGTAATTGTCTTTTTGTTTCCAACTCCTCAGTTATCAAGTCATATTGCTTATGAGCTGCATTTAGTTGAAAGTTTAGCCCCGCTAATTCATCATTTAACTGCTTTATACGTTGTTGCAGTATGTCTGTTTTTCCCAATATGCTCTTTCTCTGAGAGTTGAACAACTTTACTTGATTCTTTATCGCTTTATTTACAAGTTCATCGTGAGATAATTTTTTAACCTCATCAGGAAACTCGAGCGTGTCCAAATCTACTCTGATTGCAAGAAGCCTTGCTTCTGTTGCTAAAAATGATAAGAGCTTCTCTTTGATGATACTTAAATTCGCCTTCTCGTTAACATCACTCAACAAAACTAGAGGCTCATCTTTTTTAACTGCTTGACCCTCTTTTACTAAAATTTTGCTTATTATTCCTCCGCCCAAGTGTTGAACTATTTTTCTATTTGAAGATACAATAACTTCTCCACTTGCATGCACCGCACCGTCAATTGGAGCTATAGCCGACCAAATACCACCTATCCCAAAAAAGATGAGTATTACTACCAGACCAAAAAATAGTGGTCCCCATGTTACTTTCAGGACTTCATTTACGTTATTACTTTCGCGTTTTAAAATAAAATTTATCACTGCATCAATCAATGCAAACGTCTTATCCAAAAATTTTGGGTACTTCTTCTTTTTATTTTTTGCTCCTTGCATATTTATATTATCACCATGGCCAATCAAGCCTGTCAAAGAAAATCCAGCGCTAAGCTTTTTTAACTTACTTATCATAATACTACTGTGAATTTGTGTTAACTCAAGATAACACACAAAAACAAAGAATCTATAATTTAAGCATTCCATTTAGACTGTAGAGCACCAGAATAAACTATTTAGTAACAATTCCTGCATCAACTATGTTTTTAAAATTTTTTGACGTTTAACTTTATTATAACTTTTTCTTTATTTTGTGAATATCTGAGTTACTTATATTATGTAAGAAATCTATTGCCAACTAGTCAATATTCTGTTAGGAATTAAGATAATATAAAGTTATTATGCTTAAATTGGAAAGCAGAAAGTTCCTGATTACTGGCGCATCAGGCGGAATAGGGCAAGCAATTGTAAAAATTATGCACAAAGCCGGAGCAACTTTATGTATTTCTGGCACAAAAAAAGAAGTGCTCGAAGAAGTTGCTAAACAATATGAAAAAAACATGCATGTACTCCCTTGTGATTTATCAAATGCTGAGGAAGTAAATCAACTAATAAATAGAGCAAGTGAGCTGATGGAAGGCTTTGACGGGCTCGTATGCAATGCGGGTATTACGCGAGACAGTTTATTATTGAGAATGACAGATGAAGCATGGCAAAAAGTAATTGATATTAACTTGAGCTCTACATTTAAGCTGAGTAGAGAAGCATGCAGAAAACTAATTAAGAATAATTGGGGAAGAATTATAAATATTTCCTCAATAATAGGGCTGACAGGAAACGCCGGGCAAGCAAATTATGCGGCGTCTAAAGCTGGAATAATAGCTATGAGCAAATCCATAGCAAAAGAAGTTGCAAGTCGTAATATAACAGTAAATTGTATTGCTCCTGGGTTTATAGATACTAAAATGACTGAAGTTTTAAATGAAGGACAAAAGGGAAAAATATTAGATAATATTCCAATGAAAAGAATGGGAACAGGGGAAGAAATAGCAGCAGGGGTCTTGTTTTTAGCAAGTGATGAAGCAAAATATATAACAGGGCATGTGCTCAATATTAATGGTGGGTTATTTATGTAGCAACACTTATGTATGGACAAATTATAATTTTTACTTTAAAATAAAAAATGTGTAGGTGTAGGTTTAGGTTAATTTATTACTTAGAGGCAAAAAAATGAGCTCTATAATGGAATTTTTTAGTGTTTTTTGCGTAGTATTGCTTTTCTCTTTCTCAGGTTATGCAGCTGACCCTGATATGGATGACACAACTAAAGTAATATGCAATATTATTGGTTATGTTTGGGGGATAGGCGGTCCACTTATGACGGTAGTAATAATTGGTGCAGCTTTGCTTGCAATATTTGGCAGGATGCCGTGGCCAGCCCTCTTTGCTCTTGGCATGTTCTGTGGTGTATTTTTTGGCGCTAAAACTATCATAACGAAAATTATGCCCAACGTAAGCGATGAAGCAAAAACTATGTTGGAAAAGTGTGGACAAAAATAATCCAAAAAGTGCAGAAATGCTTTTTTGTTATCCATTAAACCGCTTCATATCTTCAACTTGCAACAAATAAGGGCTATCTTTTGGTAAAGTTTTAACAGCTAGCTCAGCATATTTTGTAAATTGCTTTAAATCACCTTCAATACAAGCCTTTTTTGTCAAGGCAAAATAATGCATTGCCGTATCAGCTTCACATTTATATGCAATGCTTAAATACTTCCAGACAAAAGCGTTATCTGGTTCTACATTCAAAATCTGCTCCAGGTAAAAAATCGCCTTTTTTGCATCACCGTGTAATAATAAAGTATGAGATAATGCAAGTTTCACTAAATAACTGTTTTTCTCAGATAAATACCTAAGCGATTCCTCATACATTTTTATTGCTTCACTTAAATTTCCGGCCTTGTATAGCATTTCTGCTTTTAATTCATATAGGTATGGGTCATTGCGTGACTCTTGAATCAATGAATTAACTTTAGCAATAGCCTCTTCTATCTTTCCTTGCCTATAGCAAACTATAGCATTTACATACTCAGAATTATTTTCATATTTATTAGATAACACATGAATAGGAGCAAAGAAAGAGTCTAGCTTGGCAACCACACGCTCAAACTTTAGTAACTTATCCGCAAAAATTGGTTTTACGTTGTTTTTAACCTTATAATTTTGTACAGCAAATATACGTTTCTCACTAAGTGGGTGAGTGCGGAAATATTCCTCGGTGTTCTCATGCTCAATACTTTTAAAATAATCAAAAATCTCTTTCATACCTGAATTATCATAGCCAGATTCATCAAGATACCTTAAAGCATAGCTATCTGCTACACTTTCTTGCTCTTGAGAATAGTTAAAAAATAGCCTTGAACTAAACGCTACACCACTAAGCAAAATTGCACCAGCAACCTGAGGGTTAATGATAATACTAGAAACTAATCCTACCATATAACTAATCATTGCTATCGATTGAAAATAACCCATAGCACTACTCATTTGCAATATATGACCAGCAGATATGTGAGCAATCTCATGTGCTAATATACCAAGCAGGACATAAGGTTTAGCCGAATATTGTAAAAGTCCTAAATGAATGAAAATACTGTTATTGTTAATTACAAAAGCATTAATCGAATTGTCATTAATTATAAAAACTTTTATTTGCTCATGATCAATATCCGCAGCAGAAAATAAAGGTTGCGCTAGCTCTTTCACTATTGCTTCCACTTCACTATCTCTAATAATGTTAATAGAGTAAGCATTATTACAATATGCAAAAAAGAACAATAAGGTCAAAAACTTAGCAACTCTAAACATGAAAATTCTGTGCTTGTATAATTTATAGAAATTCTATATTTTAACACTTAAATTATACAAATTTATAAACGCTAGTTTAAATTTTTAACGTAACTGATAAGTTTGTCGATGGTAGTTAACTTAATTTTATGTTGTTCAGCAAATTTAAGTAACTGAGGTAAGCGCATCATAGAGCCATCATCATTCACTAATTCACAAATAACTGCTGAATGATCAAACCCTACTAACTTCGCCATTTCAACACTCGCTTCAGTATGACCAGCACGTTGTGCCACCCCACCTTTATGTGCAATTACAGGAAAAACATGACCTGGAGTTATGATGTCATCCTGAGTACCATCCTTGTTGATAGCAGCATGTATAGTTTTCGTTCTATCCTCTGCTGAAACACCGGTTGTAATGCCATAACGTGCATCAATTGATGTAGTAAATGCGGTATGATTTTCACCAATATTTTTCTTTTCCATGAAATTAAGGCCCAACCTTTTCATGTGAAATTTAGTCATTGCTAAGCAAACAACCCCTGTACCGTACCTAACCATAAAAGCCATATGTTCCGGCTTTATTTTCTCAGCTAAGACAATCAAATCGCCTTCATTTTCTCTATTTTCATCATCAACTAAAATGAATAATTTACCGGAACGAGCATCCTCTAATACATCTTCCACAGAAGAAATACCTGGTAGACTCATTGAAGCATAAGTGGCCTGTACCATAATAATTTACTTAAATTCAATCTTAACTATTTTATACAATTTCTCTCCATTTGGCACTGTCACTTCCACATATTCACCGACTTTTTTGCCGATTAAGGCACTCCCAAGTGGTGAACTAGTAGATATTAATTGCTTTGAAACATCAGCTTCATATTCGCCTACAACCTTATAAACATATTCCACTTCACCGTTATTATCACTTAACATGCTTAATGTCACAGTTGCACCAAACATTACTGAATCACCAGACAAATTTTTTACTTCTATTACTTCCGCATGTGAGAGCTTACTTTCTATCTCCATTATACGGCCTTCAATAAAACCTAACCTTTCCCGTGCTGCATGATACTCTGCGTTTTCAGACAAATCACCTTGATCACGAGCATCAGAAATAGCCTGTATCACAGAAGGTTTTTCTTCCTTTAATTTTTCAAGTTCGGCTTGCATATTCTCAAAACCTTCCCTCGTCATAGGAAATTTATTAATAATGGATGAAGCCATAATCACCACCTAAACGCAATTAAATTGAGTAACGAAATTACTCACAATGTTAAAAATATCACCTTTTATATCATCACTCATGTCATTTGACAACTTTTTTAAAACCCCAGGGTGTACAGTATGAAAATAATTAATAAGATCATGTTCAAATTTATTAATGTAACTTATTTGTATTTTACTTAACTGATTATATAGGTTAGAAAAAATATACATCAGCACTACTTGCTCTTCTATTGACATAGGTAAATGTTGTTTTTGCTTTAATAACTCGACAAGATATTTACCCTTATTCAAGGATAATTGAACACTAGCATCAAGATCAGAACCAAATTTTGCAAAATCTTCTAATTCTCTATACTGAGCTAAGCTTAGCTTTATAGAACCAGCAACTTTCTTCACAGACTTTAGTTGTGCAGCAGAACCAACCCGTGAAACTGACAAACCTATATTTACTGCAGGTCGAAATCCTTTATAAAATAATTCAGACTCAAGAAAGATCTGCCCATCGGTAATTGAAATAACATTTGTTGGCACATATGCAGATACATCACCAGCTTGAGTTTCGACAATTGGCAAAGCAGTTAAAGAACCCTGCCCTTTTTTATCAGACATTTTAGCAGCTCTTTCAAGCAAGCGAGAATGTACATAGAATATATCTCCAGGGTAAGCTTCACGACCAGGAGGACGTCTGAGCAATAAAGACATCTGCCTATATGCCACAGCATGCTTAGATAAATCATCATATATAATCAAACAATGCATTCCATTGTCACGGAAAAATTCCCCAATAGTGCAACCAGCATAAGGTGCTAAAAATTGCATAGGCGCGCAGTCAGATGCACTAGCCACAACTACAGTTGTATACTCTAATGCTCCGCTTTCTTTCAGCTTATTTACCACTTTTGCTACTGTTGAAATTTTTTGCCCAATAGCAACATAAACACAGTAAACTTTTTGATTTTCGTTTACCTCATCGTTAATCTTCTTCTGATTGATAATAGTATCAAGCGCAATAGTAGTTTTACCAATTTGTCTATCACCAATAATTAATTCACGCTGCCCTCTACCTATTGGAATTAGCAAATCTATAATTTTAATTCCTGTTTGCAGTGGCTCATGCACAGACTTACGATCAATAATGCCTGGCGCTTTAGATTCTATATCCATTCTGTTTTTGGCTCTAATTTCCCCACCGTCGTCCATAGGATGGCCCAACGCATTTACAACTCTCCCTAACAATTCATGCCCTACAGGCACCTGCACAACATCACCACTACATTTTACAACGTCCCCTTCTTTCACATCACGGTCATTACCAAGCACAACTATTCCAGCCGTATCATGATCTAAATCGAGAACTATTCCTTCTACACCACTTGCAAAAAATACCTTTTCACCGAATTTTGCTTTTTCCAGCCCATAAACCAATGCGATACCATCTGTTACTGAAATTACTTCACCTATATTTTCCCGCTTTATAGGATTATCAAACGTCTCAACCTTTTCTCTTATTATACTTGCTATCTCAGAAACATTCATACTGTTCTTCATACAAAATTCCTTACTTTTAATATTTCCATTTTACTTAAGTCAACTAACCTATCCAAGTAACTTTTTAGCGAAGCATCGATCAAATTAAAACCATACCTAACTACGAAGCCACCTAGTATAGAAGGGTCAACCACATTGCTTACTTTTATTATTTTACCAAGAAAGCTCAAAGATTCAGTAATTATTTTTATATCAGATTCCTTTAAAGTTTCTGCTGACTTTATAGTAATTCCGAATTCATTTTCATTTTCTCTTGCAAGACTTAAGAATTTTTCTAATATAAGGATCAATAAACTAGAGCGTTTATTTGCAAATATAACCATAATAAATTTTACTAAATTCTCACTCAAGTGCTCATTTATAGAAAGCATCACTTCTTTTTTGTGTGCAAAAGAAATCATAGGATGAGATAGGTACACAAAAACATCACGTTGATCCTTAAAAAAAGCCAACAAAAATTCTACTTCTTTCCTTATAATACCTAACCTGCTTCCTGAGACATGAAATAGCACTCTAGCGTAAGATGAAACTAAATTATTGTATTGGGTCTTTTTCATATTAAATCCAGTAAATCTAAATTAATTCAGCTACAAATCTTTCATTCTTCAATCCAAGCATTTTTTATATAAACAGGTCTTCTCTTTAAGGAAAGAAAATATAAATCATATCTGACTGAATAATCTAAAAAACTAAGGTTTTTACTTAAGAAATACTTAGAAGAATTTATAATAGACTGACATTGAAGATGAGATATCGGTATTTCTTTTCCAAGTAAACTTGTTTTAACTTCTATAAAAATCAGCTCCTTTTTTTTAGATACAATTAAGTCAATTTCACCGAACTTACAACGGTAACGGCGTTTTATAACATTATACCATTTCAGTTTTAAATATACTAAAACTAATAACTCGCCAAAGTAACCTACAAAGTAGCGTAACCTACTTACCACAAGAAGAACAATTATGATAACAATTAACTTTGTGTAACTACTTTGCCTCCTTCTTTATTTTTACTATAAACCTTACCTCTTGCTGCAATATCCCTATCAACCAGTTCTATCACTGCCATTGAAGCGCAATCACCCTTTCGAGTGCTAAATTTTATTATTCTAGAATACCCACCTTTACGATCTTGATAACGGCTGGCTAAGACGTTTAATAACTTATCAACTGCTAACTTACTATTATGAAGGCGTGAAAGCAAAAGTCTTCTACCATGTAAAGTATTCTTATTCTTAGCAATTGTAATAAACTTTTCGACATATGGACGAAGTTCCTTAGCTTTTGGTAAAGTAGTTACAATCTGCTCATGGTTAATTAATGAGATAGATAGATTCTTTAACGTCGATAATCTATGTTCAGTACAACGAGATAGTTTACGTTTTTTTATTCCATGTTTCATATATCACCTAATCTTCATCAGTATGTTGTTTAGCCAACTCATCTATATCCTTAGGTGGCCAGTTTAGCACATTCATACCCAAAGACAAGCCAAAATTAGTCAAAACTGCCTTAATCTCATTCAAAGACTTTCTGCCAAAATTAGCAGTTCTTAACATTTCACCTTCTGTCTTTTGCACAAGATCACCTATATAAGTGATGTTTTCGTTTTTCAGACAGTTATGAGACCTGACAGATAATTCCATTTCATCTACCTTACGCAATAAGACAGGGTCATAACCCAAATCTTTAGCACCACTAGACGAAGAAACCTGCGATTTTTTATAACTTACATCAGAACTAATAAAGGGCTGAAGTTGCTCCTGTAATATTCTTGCAGCAGAGTCAACAGCTTGACTCGGAGAAATTGTACCATCAGTTTCAATTGACAATATCAGCTTATCCTTATCAGTCACTTGGCCAACACGACTGTTCTCTACCCTGTACGAAACCCTGTTGACAGGGCTATACAAAGCATTAACTGGAATAAAACCAATTAAATCCTGTTCACTCATAAGCTTCAAAAGTTCGTTTTCTTTATACTTAATTACAGGAAGATAACCTTTTCCGCTAGCCACATATATGGTCATGTTAAGCTCTACATTTTGCCCCAGCGTACATATTAATAAATCCTTATTAACAATAGAGCATTGATCATCAGTTTCTATCATCCCAGCTAATACCTGGCAAGGCCCTTTAGCGTTTAAATTTAAGCATTTATTAGAAGCACCATTTAATTTACACCTCAACATACCCATATTTAATACTATATCAGTTACGTCTTCTCTCACCCCTTGAATTGAAGTGAACTCATGAGTTACACCTTCAATTTTTATTCCATAAACAGCACTACCTTTAAGAGAAGATAACATTACACGTCTTAATGCATTACCTAATGTTAAAGCAAAACCACTTTCCAACGGTTCTAGCACTATATCACTTTTTTCACTTGAATCATCTGATATTACCTTAACTGAACTAGGTTTAATCAATTTATCTAAATTGCTACAGAGAGAAACATCATTATTATAATACATAAAACAACCTTTTCAAATATCCTATACTCTTCTTTTTTTTCTTAACCTGCACCCATTATGAGGAATTGCGGTTTTATCTGCAATTGAAGTCACAGTCAACCCACAGCTCTGAAGTGCTTTAACCGCAGCTTCGGTACCAAAGCCAGGACCGCGAATTATTACAGAGACAACCTTCATACCAAATCTCTCCATTGCGTTCTTCGCAGCAGACTCCGCAGCCTTACCTGCAGCATAAGGTGTGGATTTTCTCGAACCTGAAAAACCACATGCACCCACAGAAGTTTGACATAGCGTATTACCATGAACATCAGTTACATTTACAAAAGTATTATTAAAAGTTGCACGAATATGGACAACACCAGTAATAAACTCCTTCTTACTCTTACTAACCGTTTTGACTTTTTTCATTAAAACTCACAATAATAATAAATTTTATTTTTTCCCAGCAATAGGCAACCGAGATCTACCTTTACGAGTCTTAGCATTAGTATGAGTCCTTTGCCCTCTCACAGGTAAACCTTTTCTATGTCTCACCCCTCTATAGCATCCCATTTCCACTAAAGATTTTATGTTCATAGCCACTTCTTTTCTGAGCTCACCTTCTATAACATAATTTTGTCTAATGAAACCGCTGATCTTTTCTATATCTTCATCTCGTAATTCTGAAACACGTTTGCGCTTATCAACTTCGCAAGCGTGACAAATTACATTCGCAGTAGCAATACCTATACCATATATATAAGTTAATGCAAAAGGAACACATTTCCTCACTGGAATATTTATGCCTGCAATACGTGCCACTGGTACCTCGATACTTTATTAATAACAACTCTTAATTTATACCATAAAACAACTCAGAGTCAAACCAAATTACAAGAAATTTTACTTTCAATCTCTTGCGTTACCTCATCAACACTCAAATTAGCGTCAATTGTTAATAATTTGCCTTTATAATACTCGCGTAAACCTTTCATTTGAAGGTGATATTCACTTATTCTCTTATTAATTGCAGACATATCAGCATCATCAATTCTTTTCTCTAACCTCGTACTTTTACATTTAGCACAAGTAGTACTCTTAAAAGAAGATACACTATATATGCTTTTACAGTCCAAACACGCGAGACGATTTTTTAACCTATCGATTGCAATATTATCGTCAAGCTGCAGCTCAACTACAATGTCAACATCCCTATTATATTTTTCTTGCAAAACTTGAGTCAAAAAATGAGCCTGGTTTAAATTTCTCGGAAAACCATCTAATAAGCAATTATCATCCACTAATGCAAGCTGGTCACGTAATAATCCACATATAATTTCATCTTGAATTAAATTACCAGATTCCACGGTACCCTTTATTTTTTTACCTAACTCACTACTGCTAGATATAATATTCCTTAATAAATCCCCTACTGAAATTAATTTTAAATTATATTTTGCTATTAACAAGCTTGACTGAGTACCTTTACCAGAACCTGGAGGACCAAAAATCGTAATGATCATCTTACTTTCCTCGTTTTAGACTCATATTTCTTTATCCAGTTGTCGTACCTATTTGAAAAAATATAAGATTGTATTTGCATAATAGTATCAGTAATAACGTTCACTATAATCAGTAAGCTCGTCCCACCAAAAATAAATGGTATATCATAATAATATCTCATAACTTCAGGTACAGTACATATGACTACCAAATACGCAGAGCCAATGAATGTCAACTTAAAAACTATATCTTGAAGGTAATCAGAAGTATGTTTCCCAGGCCTTCTACCAGGTATAAAACCACCATTTTTTTTAAGAAAATCTGCGTTTTCCTCTGGATTAAATATAAAATTGGTATAGAAAAAATTAAAAAATACTATCAGCACCAAATAGGCTACAATATATACTACTTTATTTGCCATAAAGTAATTCAAAATAAAATCAGAAAAAGCGTGCCCCTTATAGAAATTTGCAATTGAAATAGGTGTCAATAAAATTGCATTAGCAAAAATGGTTGGTACTACACCAGATAAATTAATCTTCAATGGAATATAAGTAAAATCGTCATTATGTAATCTTTTAAATTGCTTTTTAGGATGTTGAACAATAACCTTTCTATAAGAAGACTCTACAAAAATGACTAAGAGTAGCAGCAAAAAAAACAATACCAAAACAAAAAGGATAATAAATAACGATACGCTACCGTTTTTATTTAACGTTAACAAAGATGACAAAGCGCTGTGTAACTCTGATATTATACCCGTGAAAATGATTAATGAGATACCATTGCCTATACCGCTAGCGCTGATTCGTTCACCAAGCCATATTAAAAGCATAGTTCCACCTAAAAGGCTGAAAACACCTATTGTACGAAACATAACACCAGGTTCGATTACAACCAATACCCCTTCCCTATTCATCCCTTCCAATCCAACCAAAATTGGAATTGATTGAAATACACAAATTACTATGGTCAGATAGCGTATATAAGAATTCATCTTTCTACGGCCTGACTCTCCATCATTCTTAACTTCCTTCATTCCTTTAATCGCAGAAGAAAGTAACTGAATAATGATAGAAGCCATTATATATGGCATAACGTTCAATGCTAGAATTGTCATTCTAGCCAATGCACCACCAGAAAATAAATTAAATACTCCAAAAACGCCTGAGCCATCTTTGGGAAATATATCATTAATTACATCAAGATTAATTCCAGGAATAGGCACATAAGTACCCAAGCGATAGCAAATTAAAGCTATTAGCGTAAAAAATATACGCTTTAATAAATCGCCTTTATATAACAACGTAGGATCCAAGCTATTAAATGCTGATTTATTGCCCATGACTTACGATAGTATTTCCACACTACCACCAACTGAAGCTACAGATTTTTTTGCAGCTTCTGACGCAAAATCAACATGAAACACAAATTTTTCGCTCAACTTACCTTTATTAAGAAGTTTAATTTTATCCTTAATAGACTTTATAAAACCTAATTTATACAGCCTCTCCTTATCTATAACAGAGTCTTTCACTATTTTTTTAGCTTCCATTAAGCGCTGTATATCGCCAACATTAATTATAGAGTATATGCTCCTACGTATAGGCTTAAAACCTCTTTTAGGCAAACGAGTATATATAGACTGTTGTCCACCCTCAAAACCATTTATAGAAACTCCACTTCTAGCCTTCTGCCCTTTATGCCCTCTACCGGATGTTTTACCTTTACCACAACCGATACCTCTACCCAGCAACTTAGGCTTCTTTTTCTTAGATAATTTAGTAAATATAGAGTTTAATTTTACAGCATTATTCATACTTTACCTGTTTCCAACTATCTCGCTAATCTTTTTGCCTCTTTTGCTTGCTACCTGACGAGGAGATAACATACTATCAAAAGCCTTAAACACCGCACATATAACGTTATGAGGATTATTTGATCTAGTGGATTTAGCTACCACATCCTTTATACCTAACACCTCAAAAACTGATCTAATCGCTCCACCAGCAATAATACCTGTTCCGGCTCTTGCGGTTCTTAAAACTATCTCACCAGAACAAAATTTAGCTTTAATATCATGATGCAAAGTTCTACCTTCACGCAAGTACACTCTAATCATTGATTTCTTTGCAGCATTTACAGCTTTGACTCTTGCTTCAGCAACTTCTGCGTGCTTACCTATTCCACACCCTACCCTACCCTTCTCATCGCCAACAACAACCAAAATTGAAAATGAAAATCTTCTACCACCTTTGGTAACCGTTGTCACTCTTCGTACCGAAACTAAAAGCTCTGATAAATCATTATTATTTTGTAAATTCTTTATAGCCATATTCAAAACCTTCTAAAATTCAAATCCAGAACTTCTTAAAGCCTCAGCAAATTGAGAAACTAATCCTGTGTATTTATACGCTCCACGATCAAACGTAAGCTGCTGCTCTAATTTCATGCCAGACAGACGCTCAACCATTAAAGAAGAAACCTGTTTTATAGTTTCAGCGTTGACTTTCCCTTTACATACATCCTTAATTTTAGCATCCAAAGTAGAAGCTGAAGTGAGAGTTATTCCTTTTACATCATTAATTAACTGGACATAAAAATGCCTATTAGATTTAAATATGGATATACGTAAACGTTCAGCGCTCTTGTCAAGCTTCGCTCTATTACGTAACTTCCTTTTTTCAGAATTACTTAAAAAATTATACGATCTTTTCATTTTTATTACTTCTTTTTACTTACAACCTTACGCAGCATAAATTTGCCTTTTATTACAACACCCTTACCTTTATAAGGATCATATTTTCTAATTTTGCATATATCAGACGCCACCATATAGACCTTCTGCTTATCCATACCACTAACTACTAAGTGAGTTGGCTTTATGCACTTAATCTCAACATCTTTAGGCACTTTATATTTAACATTATGGCTATAACCAAGATATAAAGTCAAATACTTACCATCACACTCTGCCTTATATCCCACACCGTTAATCTCAAGATTAACAGAAAAACCATCAACCATGCCGTTAATGATATTATTAATATTACTCCTATAAGTGCCCCACATAGGCTTTATTTTATCATAATTATCTTTATCTTGATCAACAGAAAGCAATAGCTGATTATCAATAATCTGACACACAACATCCCTGATCAAGCTAACTTCCTTTTCAGCCTTAGCACTCTTTATTAACATACTACCATTATTATATTCAACTGAAACACCAGCAGGAATATTGATAGGAGCAGCACCTATACGAGACATGAATTTCTCCTATTATTTAAAACACACGACACAAAACTTCTCCACCAACCTTTAACTTATGTGCATTATAATCAGTCATCACTCCTTTGGGTGTCGATATAATAAAAATACCAAGACCATTATATGCTTTAGAAATGTCCTTATACTTAGAATAACGACGACAACCAGGCTTTGACACCCTAACTATGTCACTAATTACAGGTAACTTCTCATAATACTTCAATTTTACAATGAAAGAAGGTAAATTACCTACAACTTGCTTTTCATAATCAAGGATATACCCTTCCTCTTTTAAAATCTCCAATATAGAAGAATTCATCTTAGAAAATAGTACCCTTGTTGCCCTATGCATTGCCAATTGAGCATTACGTATCCTTGTTAAAAAATCACCAATACTATCAGATAACGCCACAATATACTCCTTATATTATATTTACCAACTAGACTTTGTAACTCCTGGAACTTGCCCAAAAGAACATAAATCACGCAAAACAATTCTACATAAACCAAATTTTCTATATACTCCTCTTGGTCTCCCAGTTAAAGCACACCTATTTCTAATTTTGGTTTTAGAAGAATTTCTAGGCAATTTTTTAATTAATTTATTTTGAGCTGTAAACCTTTCTACAATAGACAAATTCTTATTATTTATTATAGATTTCAATTTTTCTCTTTTTTCTTTATATTGATCGCACAACTTTATTCTGCGAAGATTTCTTTCTATCATAGATTTTTTTGCCATATATTTCTCCTCTCAATTAATCAAAAAAAGGAAATTTAAGAGCCAGTAATAATTCCTTTGCTTCCTTATCACTAACTGCACTTGTTATAATATTAATATCCATACCTCTAATTTTACTTATTTTATCATAGTCTATTTCTAAAAACGAGATATGTTCCTTTATACCAAAGGAAAAATTACCATTACCGTCAAATTGCTTCACACTAAATCCTCTAAAATCTTTTTCCCTTGGCAAAGCAATATATATCAATCTTTCTAAAAACTCATACATTTTATCTCTACGCAAAGTTACTTTGCAACCTACTGTAGCACCTTTTCTGATCTTGAAGCCAGAAATAGATTTTTTTGCAAAAGTTGATAAAGGCTTCTGCCCAGCAATCAAATATAGGCTATCAAGTGGTTCATTTATTGCTTTACTATCTGTAGCAGCATCTCCAACGCCCATATTGATACACACCTTGACAAGTTTAGGCACTTGCATTATATTGCCGTAATTAAACTTATCCTTCAAGGACTTTACTATGCTATCTTTATACAATTCTTTAAACATATCAACCTAATCTATCACTTCTCCAGAAACTTTTGCAAAACGCACTTTTCTACCGTCTATAACCTTAAACCCCACTCTAGTTGGAGTTTTATATTTAGGGTCCAATGTTGCAACGTTGGATATATCAATAGCTAACTCTTTATTTAATATACCACCACTACTACCAGCTTTTGGTTTAGTATGTCTCTTATGCACATTCACTCCAGAAACAATTACTTTCTTTTTAGCATCACGTGCTATAACTTTGATTACCTTACCAATTTTTCCCTTATCTTTACCAGTTAAAACTATAACGTCGTCACCACTTTTTATTTTAGCACTCATTATAAAACCTCAACAGCTAATGACATTATCTTCATAAAAGAACCAGATGATAACTTTTTTACCGGACCAAACACCCGAGTGCCAAGTGGTTCACCTTGATCGTTAATCAAAACTACAGCATTGCTAGAAAAACGAATTACAGAACCATCAGATTTTCTAATAGGGCTTTTCACCCTCACCACAACTGCTCTATATACTTTTCCCTTCTCAACTTTCCCTCTTGGAGTAATAGATTTAGTAGATACAATAACTGTGTCACCTATAGATGCAGACTTTCTACCACCCAATAAACCAATACAAAGCACTGCACGCGCGCCAGAATTATCAGCTACTTCCAACAATGTATTTTTTTGAATCATATAAATATCCTATTCAATGTGAGCTATTAACAATAACCCATTTTTTAGTAGTAGAAATAGGCTTGTGTTCTTGTATTAAAACCTTGTCCCCTTCTTTACAACTATTATTCTCATCATGTGCTGTATACTTCTTGTATTTTTTTATAACCTTTTTATACAGCTCATCCTTATACACTTGTAATACCGAAACCTTTACAGTCTTATCACACTTAGCCTTAGTTACAGTACCACAAAAAACCTTTTTAGGCATTCTTTTCCTCTCTTCTTCTTTTATTTAATGTAGTTAAAATACGAGCTATGCTCTTTCTTATTAAGCTAAAACGCGAAATATTGTTGCACTGGCCCAGCTTCTTTTGAAAAACCAAATTAACAAACTCTTTTCTCAAATTCACAAGAATTTCATGCAATTCTTGCGAGGACCTCGATTCAATGTCAGCTATATCCATTGCAACTCCATTTAATTATGATTAGATACAAATTTACACTTCATAGGAAGCTTAGCAGTTGCCTTTTCAAGCGCCAATCTTGCTAAATGCATGGGAACATCACTGCTAATTTCAAACAACATTCTACCGGGCTTAGCTTTAAATACCCAAAACTCAACACTACCTTTCCCTTTACCCATACGCACATCCGCCGGCTTTTTACTAACAGGGGTATCAGGAAAAATTCTTATCCACACTTTACCAGAGCGTTTTAATGTTCTAGATATTACACGCCTTGCAGTTTCAATATGCTTAGATTGAATCCTACCTGCTTCCATAGCCTTTAGACCATAATCTCCAAAAGATAATGTGCTACCACCTTTCGTGTTACCCTTAATTCGTCCTTTAAATACTTTTTTATATTTACTTTTTTTAGGAATAAACATTTCAATATACCTAATTAGTTACCAATATAAACCCAGACCTTAACTCCTATGATGCCATATATAGTTTTTGCTTCAGCAAAAGCATAATCTATATTAGCACGTAAAGTATGCAAAGGCAAACGGCCTTCTTTATACCACTCAGTACGAGCTATCTCAGCTCCGCCAAGGCGCCCAGAACAACTTACTTTAATACCTCTAGCACCCATCCTCAAACAACTTTGAATAGCTTTTTTCATCGCTCTTCTAAATGAAACCCTTTTTTCTAACTGCTGTGCAATGCTGTTTGATATTAAAACTGCATCTATTTCAGACCTTTTAACCCCTACTACATTCACTTCCACATTATTTTTTACTTTTTCAGCTATCTTTTGCTTTATCTTCTCAATATCCGAGCCTTTCTTACCTATTATCACTCCAGGTCTAGAAGAATGTATTATTACAGATACCAAATCGATCGTACGCTCTATAATTACTTTAGAAACACCAGCATGCTTAAAAGATTCATTTATATAACTGCGAATAGATAAATCTTGATGCAACCCTTGTTTATAACCCTTCTCAGCATACCAAATAGATGACCAAGTATTAATTATTTTTAACCTAAATCCTTTAGGATTAACGTTTCCCATATTTTTGCACTTTCCTTATTAATTTTCTATTTTTATGAATCATATAATTTCCCCCAATTTTACAGTTATATTACTATAACGTTTACTAACTCTATTAGCTCTACCCATAGCTTTTGGACATACCCTACGCAAAGTAAGAGACTTACCTATTAAAATTTCTTTTATATATAAATTATCGATATCCAATCCATAATTTTGAGCATTAGCAATCGCAGAATTTAATACCTTCCTTATAAGACCTGCAGCTTTCTTTTCACAAAATCTTAATTGCACAGTGGCAAAAGAAACTTTTTTATTACGTACTAAACCAGCAACCAAATTCAATTTACGAGGAGTTGATTTTAAAACCCTAGAACCAGCTTTAACTATTACATCTCTGTTTTTCATATCAATTACCTTCTTGTCGCCTTTTTATCACCACTATGCCCAGTAAATTTACGAGTGGGTGAAAACTCACCAAACTTATGACCTATCATATTCTGATCATTAACATTCACAGGAATGTAATCCTTACCATTATAAACAGCAAACTTTAAACCTAAACAATTAGGAAGAATTACAGAAGCCCTGGAATGAACTTTTATAGCCATGTTAACAAACCCCTTGTTTAAAGCATTATTCACCGACTTTAATATAGAAGGATGACAAAAAGGAGGCTTCCATGCAGATCTACTCATAAACTAACCTTTCAATTGTTTTATATACTTATCACTAGATTTATTTCTCCTTCGAGTTTTCTTTCCTTTTGTTGCAACACCCCAAGGAGTAACAGGATGACGACCACCAGAGGTTTTTCCTTCCCCGCCTCCATGAGGATGGTCAACCGGATTCATTGCAACTCCACGTACAGTAGGTCTAATCCCAAGCCACCTACTTCTCCCAGCTTTACCCAACTTTCTATTCTTATGGTCAGGGTTAGATACTACACCAATAGTAGCCTTGCAAGAAGATAAAATCAACCTAATTTGACCAGACCTGAGTCGTAATAAAATATATTGGCCATCACGACCAACGATTTGTGCATAACAACCAGCAGCTCTAGCAATCGCAGCACCATTACCTGGCTTCAGCTCAACATTATGAACGAAAGAACCAACAGGTATATGCTTGAGTAGTAAACAATTCCCTGGCAAAATATCAGCATCATTCCCAGCTGTAACAACATCACCTGGCTTCATACCTTGAGGAGCTAATATATAAGACTTAATATCATCTTCCTTATATGATATTAACGCCAAAAACCCACTTCTATTTGGGTCATACTCTATTTTTTCAACTATACCTTGACCACTTCTATTACGCTTAAAATCTATCACTCTATACTTCTTTTTGTGACCACCACCCCTATGACGAGTTGTAATTCTACCATGATTATTTCTTCCACCACTGGACTTTTTACCGGATGTAAGAGACTTTTCTGGCTCATCTTTTGATAAACCAACTTTACTTACTAACACAGTCCCACGAGAAGACGGAGTAACAGGATTAAAAAATTTCATACCCATACTAAACGCTCATTATATCTAATTTTTGACCATCCATCAAAGAAAAATAAACTTTCTTTTTCTGTTTTTCACAACCAATCACACCCCTAAAACGCCTATATTTAGGCTTAATTCTAACAACATTTATAGAAGAAATTTTAACATCAAATAGAGACTCTATTGCCAACTTTATTTGACGCTTATTTACATTTACAAAAACATACAAAGAATATTTATTAAACTTCTCCCTCAAAAAAGAGGCCTTTTCTGTAATTATAGGAGATTTTATTATATTATTATATTTGATCATAACAATCTACCTTCAAGATGCTTTAAAGTATCCTTTGTCAACATCACGCATTCGTGATTCAATATATCAAAAACATTTAACCCAATAGGTTTGATTAAGTCTACATAGTGCAAGTTTTTAGCCGCACGCAACAAATCATCTCCATAATCACCAACTATCAAAAAGGAAGAAAATTTAAAATTTTTAATACATTTACACATTTCAGACGTTTTCTTCACATCAATATTTAAATTATCCAGAATAATTACTTGATTATTTAAATACTTTAGAGATAAAGCAATTTTTAAACCAAATTTGCGTACCTTCTTATTAAGAGAATAAGTATGACTCCTCACAACAGGGCCGAAAATAATCCCACCACCTCTAAATTGAGGAGATCGCAAGCTCCCTTGTCTTGCCCTACCGGTACGTTTTTGACCATAAGGTTTAGCTGTTGTACCAGAGACATCACTAATACCTTTTGTTTTATGAGTACCAGCTCTTCTCTTCGCTAATTGCCATCTCACTATATCATGCAAAATACTCAATTTTTGCTTAGCAGAAAATATCAAAGGATTGAGCTGAGCAGTACCTACATTATCATTAGATAGATTAACTAAATTACATTCCATAACTAACTTACCAAATTACTAGCATCATCATTTACATCTAACAGTAAACCTACCGGAAAAGGAACATCTTTATGTAAAGATTTTTTAACTGCATCTCTTACAAAAACATAGGAATTTTTAAACCCAGGAACATTATTACCCTTCACAGCAATTATACTATTTTCATGATCAATGGATAATATCTTCATATTTTGTGCAGTTATCCTGCTGTTACCTAAATGACCAGCCATTTTCTTTCCTTTGAATACTCTACCAGGATCCTGACATTGGCCAGTGGAACCTTGTGATCTGTGAGCAATAGAAACACCATGAGATGCCCTAAGCCCACTGAAATTATGCCGCTTCATCACACCAGCAAATCCTTTACCTATAGAATAACCCGTAATATCAAGATATTGACCAACCACAAAATGATTGATTCCCACTTTTTTACCACATTCTATTCCCGACAGGTCATTTAATCTACTTTCGTATAACTTACATTTATTATTTATACCCTTTTTCTTTAAATATTCCAACTGAGGTTTTGCTATATTTTTAAAATCTCCTGTGCCTAAAATGACTGAATTATAGCCACATTTATCTTGTCCTTTTATATCAATAATATAAGTTTCGCTGAGATGCAATAAAGTTACAGCCATGCGACTATTGTCAGAATACATAGCAGTATGACCAATATTCATCATTAGTAAACCAATTCTCCTCAGCGAATTTATTCTCTTCATTTCCTTCTCCTAAACCTTAACTTCCTTGACTTTTAAATCCACTTCTACGCCAGCAGAAAAAGATAAACCTGTAAGCATCTGCATCATAGTAGGAGTAAGATCATGTAAAACAATCAAACGCCTAGAAGTTCTCATTTCAAACTGTTCACGAGATTTTTTATCAACGTGAGGAGATCTATTAACAATAAATTTAGAATCTTTCCTTGGCAACGCAATCGGACCAGATAATTTTGCACTGGACCGCTTTAATTCATCAACAAATTTTCGAACACACTCCTCCAATAAAGAACAATCGAAAGCCTTAATGTTAATATATATATCTTGCTTCATCTTAGTTACTACACTCACTCCAAAATTTCAGAAACAACACCAGAACCAACAGTTCTACCGCCTTCTCTTATCGCAAAACGCAATCCCTTA
>NZ_CACTIU010000013.1:0-19526 GCF_902713635.1 Wolbachia endosymbiont of Cardiocondyla obscurior
GTCCTTTTGTACATCTTTTTATATCCCCATCATAAAGCGCCTAAAAACCCCGGCAAATGAATTCATGAATTTAGTAGTTATAAAAAACTTCAAAAATACCTATTTTGGGTGTGAGAGGCCAATTTCCTAATAAAAATACGAGCGTAAAAACTCAATTACGATTATCGTGAGATTAACCTCTCACACCTTCATAATAAAAAATCAGAAACTTAATATCAACATATTTCAGTAGAAAATTTATGTTAAATCCGTATCCTGTTAGTATGGGCGAAAAAAAGAAGGTTACAATATATACAAGATGGAGTTTGTTCTGGAAACCCTGGTCCAGGAGGCTGGGCTGCTGTAGTTATGTATGAAAATAAAAGTGTCTTTATCAAGAAACGTATCTCTGGAGGTGAGGAAAACACAACGAACAACAAAAGGGCTGTAATTAACGGGCTAAAGATGTTAAAAATTTCTTGTGAGGTTATTTTACATACAGATAGTCTCTATGTTAAACAGGGTATAACAGAATGGATCAGCAAGTGGAAGGCAAATGGTTGGAAAACAGCAACTAAAAAACCAGTAAAAAACATGGAATTATGGAAAGAGCTAGATGAAGTTGCCTTACAGCATGACGTTAGTTGGAAGTGGGTTAGAGCTCACAATGGTAAACGAGGAGGCGGATAGACTGGCTAGAAAAGAAACTAAAAAGCTGAAATACAGAAGTTATGAGATTGAGAAACCACTAAAAAAGAGAAGAAACTCCAAGTTACGTAGATTAAAGACCGTAGCAACATAAGTTACCTGTGCCATTTTAGCTTGTCACAGCATAGGCATTGAATATACTAGTTTTCAACAGGCATCTGGAGAGTTAGTTGTTTTGAAATCGTGTGAAAAAGAGTGACCGCTAGTAACATTAATAGTAGCCGTATAAAGCATACTAACGCTACAAGATATAAAATAGCGCAAAAGATAAGAAGCTGGAGGCTAAAGCGAGGATATACCCTAAAAGATCTAGCAGACAAAACAGGTATAAACTATCATACGCTGCGAAGATATGAACAAGGGATATGTGGCATTCCAGATGAAGAATTACAAGTTATAGCAGATGCATTATCAGTTAGTTTGAGTGATCTACTTCCTAGACAAAAAGTACTCAAAGAAAACAGTTGTTTTGATAAAAGTAAGATCCAATGGATGTACGATTTCATAGGAAAATACACAAAAACAAGGGGGCGAGAATCACGTAAAGCGATTTATGCATTAACCAAATCTATTCGAGCTGAAGAGGAAAATGATGTAAAAGCAGCGAGAATAAGAATGGCAAAGAATATGCTAAAGGCAGGATTTGCTACTGATATAATCTACCGAGCAACAGGTTTATCAGCTGATGAATATGATAATAAAGAGGAAAAGGGTTCTAAGCGTCCAAACAAAAGGCAAGAGATGAAAAAGTGGAGGATAATACAGGGATATACGCAAGAGGAATTAGCAAAAGAGCTTGGTGTAGGAGGTCCACAGGTACATTACTATGAACAAGGGAGCACCATGTTCGGTGAAAGGTTATGGGAAATAGCGAGAAAATTATCAGTGGATGCTAAGGATCTGGTGCTTAAATCAAAAGAAGAAGACTGCTGTGAAGACGAAGATGGTGAAGGAGAAAAAGAACTATTAAGCTGGGCGAGAGAGTTACAAAAAATTAACAATCAAGAATCACAAGATGAACTGGATGTATGGGTAGAATTTTTATCCAAAAGAAAGCAGATTTACAAAGAAAAGATTGATAAAGCAGAGGGGATCAAAGTTGCAAATAACCTACTTATACTAGGTGTTTCTGTTGATGCCATTTCCCAAACAATAGGTATACCTGCTGAAGCAATAGATTTATATCACCTTAAAATACGAGTCTAAAAACGACATTGCTTAAAGAAATCAGCAATTATTAATATCTTTTATATTTCCATAAAAAAATAAACAAAAAAAATTGAAAAATTGATTTGACTTCGCCCGAAAGCTATGGCCTTATGCCAATACTGCTAAAAAAATAGCAGTAAACATTTAAAAATAATTTATTATTAGTGAAGGATATATTATATGAATAATAAGAATAAAAGTAAAGATCGTAGAAAAGAAATAGAATTTAGAGCATTGAACAGTGGAGGTAAAGCTCTACGTGATGATGAAATAATGGAAACGCTTCTAAGTTCAGTACATCAAGCTCAAGCTATTACTAAAAATCTAGTGAATACTTGTACAGGAATAGGAGGCATTCTAGGTCGGGAAATAGATGAACTGCAAATGATAAGAGGAGTAACTAAACCTGCAGTTGTAGTGATTACATGTGTTAAGGAAGCTAACAAGAGGGCACTAAGAGAAGGGTTAAAGAGAGGACCGGTAATGGGTAACGAAAAGCTCATAGAATATATAAGGGTAAGTATAGGCCTCTCAGCGAGAGAAGCTGTCCAGATAATATATTTGGATACACAGCGCCGTTTTATAGACGACGACGTGCATTTTGGTACAATAGATGAAGTGCATCTATATGAAAGGGAAGTGGTAGAAAATGCAATCGGAAGGAAGGCAGCATCAATAATATTAGCTCACAACCACCCTGGAGGAAGTTTAGAGCCATCAGAAGAGGATAAAAATATGACAATGGAATTGGCATCTGCGTGTCAATCGGTGAATATTGAGCTGTTAGATCATATTCTGGTAACAGACAAAGGCCATCTCAGCTTTAAGAAAAACGACCTGTTATAAAGGTATGGGAATGCCAAATTTTTCAGGTTTGGGAAGTTTGGCTACCACTGCTAGTGGCAAACAATACGAAATATGAATAATAAATATAAAAATCAAGTAGCAAAGCTATGCGTGCTTTAAGGAAAGCATATTTCTATAGCTGAGATTTGGAAAAAGACATCACAAAAGTTGCAAGCTATACAAGATCTTTGTATAGCTTGTATATTAAGTTACAATAAAGGAATAAAAGCCTGAATAGATCTGTTCTTTTATTATAAATAGTTGCAAACTATACAAGATCTTTCTATAATTTGTATATTAAGTTAATAGTAAAGCAATAAATTGCGCTATAGACTTAGATAATATGCTTAATATAGGAGGCTTATATGACTACTAAAAAAACAGTATCATTTGATGATATAGATGGAAATACTTATGAATTAATCATTGATTCTAAAAAGTTACCAAATGGACTATCTAGTGCTATTGAAGGTATAAGGCGTACTGGCAAGAAAAACCAGAGGTCTAACTTTACAAACGAAACAGGTAATAAGAACGATCTTAGCAGATTACCGGAAATATTTGATGCCATGGATCGTACTAGTAACTGGTGGCCTGTCTTTGCAGGCGATAAGAAGACTCAGAAGCCTGAAAGTGTGCCTTCCCCTAGAGATTTCGTAATCAACTTTGGAGAAGGACGTGAATTTTATAACACAAAATCTTCAAATCGTCAAAGTTCAAATCCATTTATTCCAGCTTTAAACAAGATAGAGCCGAGTGCAATTGAAAATGCAGAATTGATATGGTTTAAAAATGCAGTGGTAAAGGTAAAAAGTGTAAGTGAACTGAACAAAGTTGTAGATCAAGCACTACATGCTGGAATCAGGATAAACGCATATAGTGAAGGACAGACGAGTTTTGCTGATGCAGTAATATTGAAAATGCTTTCGATCCCATGCAAAGAAAATGAGAAGGAAGATATAATATGTGAATTGATGCTAAGTGGAGCAATGTTCAGTTACGATCTATTGCAGGATAAGCGAATAAGTGAAGTTCATAACAAACTGTATCAAGAGGTTCGTCCACAGATAGATAAATGGCTTAAAGAACTGAGAGAAGTCGGTGAAAGTGCTATTGAAAATGAAGGGATCGTAGAAGATGTCGGAATAGATAACAAAACATTTTTTATGAAATTTTCTGAGAATAGCAAAGTAAATGTTGCAAGAGTATTAGAAGGTACAAAAAATTTAGGTCTAACCACAGGGGAGGTAAAATTAGGAGGTGATATTATAAAAATGGGTAATAGTGAAGTTGAAGTCAGAAGTGGAAAAGGAGGTGAAAGAAATTACACCGATATATCTGACAATAGTGCTTTTGAGATAACATTTCCCACAAGCATTGGTGGCTTAAGAATTGAAGTATACCATAATGCAGAAAATGACCATCAAGTACAGGTCAGAGTAGCAGATACAGAAATGTGGTCTGAACTACAAAAAGGAGGTGAAGTAATAGGAAAAGGTTGCCTTTTTGGGGGAATGACGGTCAAAGAAGCGGTAGAAAAAGGAAGTTTTGTTAGGGATGGCAGATGGAGTAAAGAGAAGGTTACAGAAGAAATAAAGGCAGTTAGTAATAATTGCTCAAGTGAAGCATTGTCTTTGTGGGTGGATAGGACATGTGGAGGTAGTAAAGAAACCTTTAAGCAACGTTAAACAATAAGGGAGGGAGGTTTTGCTTCCCTTCTTTATCTGCAGCCACAAAATTGCAAGCTCTTCCAACAAATAAAAGCGCTTAAGCTAAATTTAATCTTTTAGTAAAGTAGGTTATAGCAAAAAGCCTATTAACAGGATATATATGTTTATTTCTGTGAAACCGCTGCGGCATGGCAAAGCATACTACTACTATCTCCATAAGATACAAAATAGCGCAAAAAATAAGAAGCTGGAGGCTAAAGCGAGGATATACCCTAAAAGATCTAGCAGACAAAACAGGTATAAACTATCATACGCTGCGAAGATATGAACAAGGGATATGTGGCATTCCAGATGAAGAATTACAAGTTATAGCAGATGCATTATCAGTTAGTTTGAGTGATCTACTTCCTAGACAAAAAGTACTCAAAGAAAACAGTTGTTTTGATAAAAGTAAGATCCAATGGATGTACGATTTCATAGGAAAATACACAAAAACAAGAGGGCGAGAATCACGTAAAGCGATTTATGCATTAACCAAATCTATTCGAGCTGAAGAGGAAAGTGATGTAAAAGCAGCAAGAGTAAGAATGGCGGAGAATATGCTGGAGGCAGGATTTGCTACTGATATAATCTACCGAGCAACAGGCTTATCAACTGATGAATATGATAATGAAGAGGAAAAAGGTTCTAAGCGTCGAAGCAAAAGACAAGAGATGAAAAAGTGGAGAATAATACAAGGGTGTACGCAAGAGGAATTAGCAAAAGAGCTTGGTGTAGGAGGTCCACAGGTACATTACTATGAACAAGGGAGCACCATGTTCGGTGAAAGGTTATGGGAAATAGCGAGAAAATTGTCAGTGGATGCTAAGGATCTGGTGCTTAAATCAACGGAAGAAGACTGCTGTGAAGACGAAGATGGTGAAGGAGAAAAAGAACTATTAAGTTGGGTGAGAGAGTCTAAAAAAATTAGCAATCAAGAATCACGAGATGAACTGGATACATGGGTAGAATTTTTATCCCAAAGAAGGCAAATTTACAAAGAAAAGATTGATAAAGTAGAGTCAATCAAGGTTGCGAATAATCTACTTATACTAGGTGTTTCTATTGATGATATTTCTCAAATAACTAGCTTGACTGCAGAGCAACTTGAAACCCAAATAGGCATCCATAGCAAGAATTTCATATAGAGCTTATGGATACGTGGAAAAAAATAATAGACTTTGGTAAAATTTTATGATACAATATGTGTGGTTGTTTTTGTAAATAAAGTATGGTTTCAAAAAAAGCTAACAATAACACAAAGTGTACTACAAGGTGTAAAATAGCACAAAAAGTAGAAAATTATATGCCAATGCGAGGGTATACTCAAAAGGGCCTAACAAATAAAATCGTAGGTGCCATTCTTAAAAAGTAGATACAAGAATTGATCGAGAAGGGTTTATTCTTCTCCCAAGATTAATTTATTAAATTTTTCCTCAGTTAAAATTTTCACACCCAGTTCTAAAGCCTTTTTATATTTAGCTGACCCAGGTTTTTCACCGGCAATCAACCAATCCGTCTTATTGGATATTTTGTCACTCACTCTTGCACCTACGGATTCAGCTTCTGCTTGCATCTCCTTTCTCTCCCTTGACAGCTTGCCAGTAAAAACCACCATTTTACCGCTAAGAGGGGAATTACTAACATTAGCACTTACAGGCTCAATCTTTAGTTGAGAAGCAAGATTCTTTACCATTTCAACATTATCCTCATCAGAGAAAAATTCCTCCAAGGAAGTTATGGTCTCTTCGCCTACGCCTATTATGCTCATTAATTCTTCTTCATCAGCAGAATACCAATTTTCATATGAGCCATAATGTTTTGCTAGTAATTTTGCTACATGTGGTCCGACGTATCGAATCCCTAGAGAAGATATAAATCTGTCAAGGGTTATGGTTTTTCTACTATTGACAGAATTCAATAGATTAGATACGGATTTCTCAGCCCATCCATTTAGCTCGCTTAAGTTAAATTTTCTAAGTTTTTTTTCGAGAGCAAAAATATCAGATATTTTCCTTATCAAACCAAGGTCATAAAAGAACTCCACTTGTTTACCGCCAAAACCTTTAATGTCAAGGACTTCCACAAAATGTTTTAACTTTCCTATTCGCTGTGCTGGGCAATCATTTCCTCCAGAACATATAGCTATAGTTCCCCAGTCATCAACTCTACTGCCACATTCCGGGCAAATATCAGGAAAAACAAACTTTGGTGCTCTTCGAGAACGAGCGTTTTTGTCTACTGCCACAATCTTAGGAATAACATCACCAGCTCGAGCTACTACCACTACGTCTCCTTCCTTTATATCTTTACGCTCAATTTCATCCTTATTATGCAAATTTACCCTTGTAATGAGAACCCCTCCTATATTTATTGGAATTACTTTTGCAACCGGATTCAATTTACCCGTTTTGCCTACTTGTATTAATATTTTAACTATCTTAGTTTTTCCTTGAGCTGCAGGAAATTTATGAGCTATGGCCCATCTAGGAGCTTTGTTGGTATTTCCGAGACGATTTTGTAATGTTAAATTATTTACCTTTAAGACAACTCCATCAACATCATAACCCAATTCATGGCGATTATCATATATTCTATTATAAAACTCCAGGATTTCGTCAACGTTTTTTGCTAAACACTGATGCTCATTTACGCAGAATCTAAGCTTTTTCAGCTTATTCAATACTTCAGATTGGGTCCTTTCTGTTCCGCCGATCAAAGAATAAGCAAAGTACTTCAGTGGTCTGCTAGCAGTAACTTCTGGATTTAGTTGTCTTAATGAACCGGATGCTGTGTTGCGCGGATTTGAAAATTGATTATCCTTATTTAACTTCAGAAAGTCATCATTTCTGATATAGACTTCCCCTCTGATTTCCAATCTACCCTTTATGTCAGGTAAAACTTGGGGAAAATCCTTTATGGTTGAGATATTGTGAGTGATGTCTTCTCCCACAAAACCATCACCGCGCGTTGCAGCTTTAATGAGCACACCATCTTCATAAATTGCAGTGAAAGCTAAACCGTCTATTTTCAGCTCACAAACTATTTCCAGTTCATGTACATTTAGAAGTTTTCTAAGGAATTCTTCAACTTCTTTTTTGTCATAAGCGTTAGCCAATGAGAGCATAGGCACGACATGTTGTACTTCTGAAAACCTTTCATCAGGTGCAGCACCTACAACCTTTATACCTGCTTTTCTTACCAACTCATCATACTCTGCATCAGTGATTTCTGGTTTGTTTTTCCGATAGTATAGCTCGTTGTGGCGTTTTATTTCCTTTTGTAGTTTTAATGTATTTTCAGTCATAATTTTTACTTCAACCACTGTTTCAGTATACAGCGTCAATCGTGAATCAATTATTAACTCGCGCACTCGTTTTGCTAGAACTTTACAAATAAAATCTTTAAATTGCCACTACTTTTATATTGAATAGATAATATTTAAATAAAAATAGGAAAGTATTTAATATAGATGTCTATTATTTGGAAACTTGTTTAGGTTCTTCTTTTATTGATTCGACCGATACATCTTGAATTTCTTCTTCTGGCTTAGCTAGAGTTGACTCTTCTTTAGATTCTGCTGCTAATTTGCGTTAATTTCTTTAGTATTTTGACTGTAATAAACTTGGGATTGCCAATCGGCTAGATGTTTTATGACATCTGATTGTGCTATGTGTTGATTTAGCGTCAATTAAGCAACCACAAGCAGCAACCTTAAATATAACTTTCTTTACTCTTTCAACTTCTATACTTAGAAAGTATAAAAATTGTCTCAGAAAAAGGCTGTTAAATCAAATTTGTAAGTCAATGCTTAGTGTTATCATTAGGCTCGTTGTTAAGCTCATTATAATCAATAACTCTACTACCAGCATCATTAGGCTTATCAAAAAGAGTAGCTTTAGCAGTTAGGAGATCATACCCACGATTGTAGTCTAAAACACCATATCCATTATTATCTACAGCATTTTTATCTGCTCCTCCCTCTTCTACAAGACACTTTATTACTTCAAGATGACCTACGCGAGCAGCTATATGCAATGCAGTAGCACCAGTTTTGGCAGTAGCATTAATATCAGCTCCCTTTTTTATTAAGTATCTCACTACCTCAAGGCAACCTCCTACAGCAGCATAAAATAGGAGAGTACAACCATCTTCATCTCTTAAATTGATGTCATACCCAGCTTTCTCTATAAAGAATCTGACTATCTCTAAATCACCGTGAGAAGCAGCAGTATGTATAACTGTCCTCGTTTCTTTAGTGTTGTCTCTTACTCTTTTTGCCTCGTTCGTAATCATACCAACCTCCTAATTTATAATAAAGTCTAGTAGTGGCTGCAAGGTCATTGTCTGCATAGGCTTCTTTATTCTATGAGATATTATCACCATACTAACCTTACTATTACCTAATATAACAGAAGAAGGCCGTGAAGTCAAGCTTACAAGGGTATTTTTGTATAAGTAAAGAGTATTATTCTCTGGAAATTTGCTCGGAGTCTCTCTTAGCTGGCTCAATTGCTACATCTTGAATTTCTTCTTCCGGCTTGTTTGGTTCAGCTAGGGTTGACTCTTCTTTAGATTCTGCTGCTAATTTGCGTTGTTTGATAAATTTCTTTAGTGTTTTGACTGCGATAAAGTTAATACTGAAAACACATGCAGAAGTTATGGCTAATGCTGGCAAGGGAGCTAAACTGAATGTTGGTAAAATTGCCACGATTGTAGCAGATGTTAGTAAAAATGCTAGTCTCTTGCTCCCGATTATCTTGTTTTTCTTAACCTTTATCGGGTTTAATTTTTTTATTTTCCCTTTTAGCTTTTTGAAGCCTTTTTTGAACACGTTGCCCTTTTTCAGCTCTTTTTCTACGGGTTTTGCTTTCTTCGTTTTTAAGCTTTTTATTTTCTCTTTTATTCCTTTTTTATCTTTTTTTACTTTAGAGGTCTTCTCCATCAACTTTAGAGGTTGCTCATGTAGCGGTTTTGGCTTATCGTTTGAAATTTTAGCTTCTTGCCCCTTAGTCACAGTTTTATGCTTTTTGGGCGAAACTATGTTTTTTAAACCTTTCTTTGCTTTGTGGTATAATTTCTTTAGTTTGCTTGGCATCGTTTATAGTTCAATATTGCAGAATCTATCTATTGCTTCCTGGTTGTCCTCTATCATTGCATTTGCCTCTTGCTGTAGACATTTAATATTTTTTGATGTAATGTTATCCATCTCAGCCGACGCTATTGTCAGTTGTGATTGTATTCTTATATATCTGTCGTCCATTACATTACTTAGTTGATAATTCACTACATCAAGGCTCGACGCAAACATCACATTTAACAGAGGCTTTATCCAGGCTATCTTTCCTAATTTTCTGTACTTGATTCGATTAGATAGCCGACCTGTGCCAATTGACACCAGAACGATTTCTTCGTTGGGAAAAAGTTTCTTACTATTTGCATACGCACAAGCCGCTGGGTTATTGGCAAATACCCCTCCATCGACTAATACTCTTTTTTCTTGGCTAACTTCTAAGTACTTAGGTGCAAAGTATGTTGGTGCTGCTGTTGTGGCTCTGAGTGCATCTTTCAACTTGATAAAATTCCTGTCCTCTTTCCAGCTTTTGAAAAAAAATGGACAGTTATTATGAATATCATAACTTGTAATCAGTACCTTACTTAAAGTGTTTTTTAGAATATCGTCACTAAAATACTTGTCCAATATCGACTCGATATTTTCATATGGGTATTGTGCACAGTTAAACCAAGATAATATTGATTGCCTAAAAAATGAAGACTTGAAAATATATGATCCATACTCCTGGTAAAGCTCAACTAAATCATTTGCAGAGTATTGAGGTTTGCCTTGATCATCTTTCTTGCATAACCCAGCTACAACAATCCCACCGGTTGAAGTACCTGCCATCAGATCAAAGATTTCAGCTATCGGTCTTCTTGCTCTCTTTTCTATTTCTGCTAGTATTATGGCTGGTATGATGCCCCTTATGCCTCCGCCATCTACTGAAAGTATATATTTTGTCATGTTTAGATATTTATTAGTTCTATTAACTTGCTCACTTTTATCAGGGTGTGTTACCTGTCCAAAAACTACAGTCTGTTTTACACCTAGGGAAAATTGCACTAACCAAATAATTAATGCTATAGATAGTTCCAAAAAATCTGTGTTGGTTCAGGCATATTCATTTACTTCTAAGCCTATTGCAAAGTCGCTAATCGAAGCTAAGAAAAGGGGTGTTGATGTTAAGGTTATTTTCGACGAATCGCAAACTAGTTCAAAACGTAGTGTAATTAACGAATTATTTGAGCAAAAAATCCCAATTTGGATCGACTTCAAACCCGCTATTGCTCATAGTAAAATAATTATTATTGATAACCAAAAAATCATAACAGGATCATTCAACTTTTCTGATGCTGCACAGAGGAAAAATGCTGAAAACCTACTGATCATAACTGGAGATTCTCCACTAGTTGAGCAATACATCGAAAATTGGAAAGATCGCCAATCGCAGTCTAAGCTTTATATGCCAGAATAATTACTTTGAGTTGGCTTTGAATTCATCCAATTCCTCAGAAAGATTTTTTACCCGTTCTTCCAGACGATATACCGTAACAGTCAATCCGTTGTTCTGCTCTATAAATTTATCATGAATGTGAACCCGTAAATCTAGCTTGGCGAGCCACCATATCGCCGCTACGGTCTGTATTAACATCGTTACTATTACTGCGATTGGAATTTTTTGGTTTTGCATATATAATGATTGAAATGTTAATTTTAAAAGAATTCCCAATAGGTTTAATACGTAATGTATTTGCTTAATCTACATCTGGTGTTTAGCTGCTAACTTAAAATTTCATTGTTTTATTGATGGATGAAGCAGAAAGATAACTTTGTAATATCCTTTGTGTGGCTATTATTGATATCTATCACTCAAAAGTAATCTTACTATTTTTTCATGTCCATTATCAGCAGCTATGTGAAAAGGTGTACTACCGTAATCATTTTCAAGATTAGCCTCTGCCCCATACTCTAAAAGTAACTTTACTATTTCTATATGTCCACCAGAAGCAGCAACGTGTAAAGCTGTATTACCACTACGATCAGAAAAATGAACGTCTGCTCCATGCCTTAACAACAGCTTTGCCACTTCTATATGTCCACGCAAAACAGCCAAATGCAAAGGTATAACTGAATTGTTGTATGCAAAATTAACTTTTGCTCTATTCTCTAAAAGTAGTTTTACTATTTCTGTACGTCCATCATTAACAGCCGTAAATAAAGGTGTAACTCCATTGCGATCTACAAAATTTACATCTGCTCCATTACTTAAAAGGAATTTTATCATCTCTGTGTCTTGCTGAAGCATAGCTAAGTATAAAGGTGTAACAAGTCCCTCATTATTTGTAAAATTAACACCCGCCCCATTATTTAAAAGTAGTTTTGCTATTTCTATATTTCCTTTTAAAACAGATGCGTGTAATGGTGTCATTCCTTTGTTATTTCGAAGGTTAACATTTGCACCATTATTTAAAAGCAGTTCTACCATTTCTGGGGATCCACTCATAATCGCTAAAAGTAAAGGGGCAGCTTCGTGTCCTTTTTTAGTATGCGATATTAAGTTAACGTTTGCTCCATTATCCAAAAGTAACTTAACTGTTTCTATATGTCCGTGCGTGGCAGCTATGAGTAATGGGGTCCTTCCATTATTATCTACATAATTAGCACTTACTCCATTATCCAAAAGTAACCTTATCACTTCTGTATGTCCCTTGAAAACAGCTTCATTTAAAGGTGTGTTTCCTTTGTTATTTTGAACACTGAGATCTACACCTTTTTCAAGTAACGTCTTTACTTCTTTCAAGTTATTATTCTCTATAGCTAAAAATAGTAATTCCTCCCTCGATTTTGTATTAATTATAAAAAGTAACAATATAAAACATGCGGCAACAGTAATGTTAATATATTTTATAATTTTTCTCATAAGACATTTTACAATGTTTCTAATAAAGAATATGCTCTATAAAGTTAAAGAAATTATGAAAGGTACAGATTCATTCTTTACTGATCATTGCTTCTACCATGGTTTGGTATCCCCTATTATCTAAAATATGCTCCGCCCTTTCTACTACCCATTCGCCATCTATCTCTTGACAAAATCCCAATAAATTTATTTTAGCTTCTGCAAACAACTCTGGATTGCCGGGTATTGTTACGTTTAATTTTGCTTCACCGCGCTTCAATCGTCTTAGCTTAGCACTTGCTGCACTGATCGCTGATTCTGCAGTGGAATAAGGCTTATGTATCGGATAACTTGGTTCTTCATTTCCTACTTTTTCTTCTATAGTTTCTCCCCTCTCATAACTGTGCCACTTTGCTATAACAGACCCATATTTGCTTTGCACATTAAAATTTACCTTCCAATTTATTACATCTTCAGGCGTGAGTACTGTTGTGCCTAAAACCTTGCCTATTGCTGACTTTCCTCCTCCTTTTGGAATAAAAATTATATGTCCTCCTATAGGTTTTACCGTTGCTTCATGCTCATCTCCTATCCTTCTCAAAAAATTTATGTCACTTTCATCTGTTTGAGTGATGTGCGATATAAATATACCTTCAAATTTTTGTGCAATTTTCGCTTCGCATCCGTGCTTTTCTGCTATCTCTCTTACTAAGTTGCCTAAAGTAATCTCTTTCCACTCTTTTGATGTTTTTTCTTTCAGCGATCCTCTGAAGTTTGCTGCACGGCATTTGACTCTTAAAATTTGTGGTGGACTTTGTATAGTGATCTCACTTGCTGTATAAGCTCCCATAGACAGTAACCCGGTCTCTTTATACCCTAAAAAAACTTTCAGCTCGCCCTTGAGCTCTAAAGCATTACTTCCATACTTAAGACATATTTCAGCTTCATCACTCGTTATCCCAGATTCATCAGTAATATGCAGAGATATTACGCTACTCTTTAACTCCTCTGTAATAGAATGACTATCTGCTATTATACTAAAATCTGGCTTCACTAATCTAAAATTTTTACAACAGACTTTTGTGATGCCCTTTGAACATCAGGCAACTTAATTTTCAACCCTGCTGGCAAAAAACTTCCATAATCTGCCAGTCCAGGGTTTTTTTCCAAGACCACTTCCACTGCTCCACTACTGTAACCATAATGCCTCCAACAAATATAATCCAGCATTTCTTTATCCTTGGTAAAATAGTAAATCACTTGTTGTAGCTTTTTAACTTCAATTGAAACTCGATCTTTCTTGGTAATCCGCAAGGGAAATATAATGTTTGTTTTTCTTCTATATGAGTAATCACGAAATTTCCTAACACCTTTCCTGAACCATCGACTAAAACATTTGGCTCACGCATATTCCTTAGTTGTTCTAAACTGCCATTTTGACAATGCGGATAAATCACTCCTGTTAAATCAATATTCTCAATTCCTGAGCCAATACTCTGCAATGATGTTTTTTCAATACATTCAACTGTATGCCACCTCTGCTCTTTACTATACCTAAGGCTTACTGGATCAAACTTACATTGCCCAAGCAACACCTAATGTACCTCCTCCACCGTATCAAAAAGAGCCCCTCTTGCTTGTTCTCTGAATCTTTCTATTACTGCATCGGCAATGCTACGGGCGTCTTGGTTAGGCTCCGCTTTAACAATTATATTAAACGTTTGATTAAATGTCTGGTTATGTGTTTTTGACTCCTTTTTTTCAAATCTATTTTTTTCAAATACTTTATCAACTTGATTACCTTCTATAGATTTTTTCTCCTCGATAACACTTTTGATTTTTACATTATTCTTGCTCCTCTCAGACAATTCTTTAATTGCACTATTGTTCAACAGAGAATTTTCATTATTAGAAATGCTACTTTTAAGGGGAGTATGGACTGCTTTTATTTCAGTAACAATACTTTTTCTTTTTTCAAATTCTTTCAGTGGGCTATTTTTGGCAACCTTTCCAAATATGCCACCAACAGTATTTCCCATCCATGAAAACATTTCTCCAATGGGTTTTATTATCGATTTCCAGATGCTAGAGAAAAAGTTCTTTACCTTTTGCCAGTTAGTTATAACAAGTGCTGCACCTGTGACAAGTCCGGCAATTAAGAGTCCTATAGGGTTGCTAATTACAGCTAATGTTATTGCTCTCAATCCTGTTACTACTGCAGGTAGAACTGATGATAGTAGAGGAAAAGCTTTCGTTGCTAAGCTCAAAGTCGTAGCTTTTAAAACACTCAGTCCAGTAATTACCGCTGGAATAGCATATGACGATAGTGATATTAGTGCAGGCCTCAGTACCCCATGCAAAATAATCGAGAAAGTTGATATGCTACTTCTAGCCAAATAAAATGCATAACCACCGGCTACTGCTAGAACTTTAAGACTTATCAGTGCTGCTATGGTACCCATGATTGCTGTAGTTACAGTGGGATATTTTTCTGCAAATGAGGCTATATGTTCACTTACCCATTTTAACCTTTCAGTTATAGGTTTTAAAATAGGCAACATCACTGAACCCAGATTCATACCTACTTCTGCTACTGAATTTTTCAGCAATCGCAATTGGTTAGCTGTTGTACTCACACGGTCATTAAATTCTTCCTGCAATGAATTTGCACGTTCCCCTTCATCAGCTAATAAATCCAGCACCTTTTCATATACTTTTGAGTTTTCAAGTAGTAGCGCTATATCATCTTCTGCTCCCTGTTGAAAGAGCTTTAGCAGAATGCCAGCCCGATCATGTTTATCTATTTTTTTTAAAATTTCAAAAAAATCTAGTAGTGCTTTTTGAGGGTTTTTCTTGATATTCTCTTCGAGTTCTTCTATATCTATCCCGATTTCTTCTAGTGTTTCTATAAATTCATCTCCTTGTTCCCCTGCCGTTTGAAGTTTTACGAGCACACCATTTATCATTTCTGCTGCTTTCTTTGGTTGTTTTCCTAACATAATGAAGGCATTTACTAAGCCAGCTATCTGCTCAATCTCCAAACCAAATTGTCTTGCCGCACCACTAGCTATATTTATCGCTGCCATTAGATCTTTTGCTTCAACAGAAGTATTGCTTGCAAGATGGTTTACCAAGTTTCCCAGATCCTTCAGCTTTCCTAAGTCCATTTTGTAAATGCTATAAAGATTACTAGCAGCACTTCCTATTTCTTCTACACTCATACCAAAATTTACTGCCATTTTTGATACTATTTCTGTAAATTCTAGGAGCTTTTCTTTTTCTTGAATATCAAGCCTAGCACCACTTGTAGTTATTTGTGCCAATTCTGCAGCCGATAGCGGTATTTTTCGGGATAACTCTTTTATTCCCTGGCCAAGTTCCATAAATCCTCTATCATTGGCTTCCTTGTCTTTGTCTTTAGAAAATTTCATCACTGCCCTGATATTAGCCATAACACTTTCATAATCAATTGCAGCTTTAACTGGAGCCGCAAGCCCGAGTGCAAGCGTAGCCGTTTCCACCATTTGCGATTTAAAGTACGCTTTTCTTTCCAAAAACATGTCCCGTTTTTTGATGGCGGAGTTTAACTTACTATATTGACTTCTCAGCCTACCTACAGAAGCACCTAGTTTATCTTGATCTCTTATCAAAGACTGTATATTCTTTCCACTTTTCTTAAATTCTTCACTGAGCGCATGTAAAGTGTCTCTCTTCTGTAAGTAAGCTGTTTTGGCCTTTATTGCCGATTCCTTAGCCTTATCAAACTGAGCCTTCAAGGTCTTACTTGGCTTTGCTGTTGCTTTGATTTGCTGAGCCAAGGACTTTACTTGCACTTCTAAGCCTTTCCAGGATCTCTTGGCAACTAATGTGTTACGACTTAACTCCTTAAATTTAGATACCAATTTCATCGATGCATCAAGTTGCCTTATTGTACCCCCAAGACGGGAAAGTTGAGCACTACTTCCTGCCATTGCGCTATTAAAGCTACCATCTAGTATGGCACCTATTTTTACTGATAATGTTGACATTTAAATTCTCCTGCTGCTTTAGTCCACAAAATAAATTCGTTTATTTCCATTTCAAGTACCTGCTCAATTCCGCCACCTACAACGGAACAGAGCATTAGTACATTTAGCCTTAAGTCCTTTGTGTAACCGATGGAAAAAAATCTTTCAATTCCTCCTGTATTTTCATGTAGTCTGCAAAATATAACTCCCAAATTGTTTCTTTTGTTACAGATGCAAGGTTTGCTATTAATCCAACTTCTTTTTCAAAATCACTACTACCGGCACGTTCCATTGCTAGGCAGTCCCTTACTTTGACTGGTCTAAAAGTTAATTCTGAAACCTCAATTCCTTCTACTGTTATTGGGTTATCAAGTTTTACTGTTTTCATACTTTCTCCTAAAAAATAAAATTCTAAAATCTTTTTAAAACTAAACCTAAATACCTAGAACTGCTTGTAACAAAGCCATTTGATCAACACCATTAATCTTGCGAATCATATTCTCAGCATCGATCTCTATTAGTTCATTACTACCAATCGTTAGTTTGTAATAATGCGCAGCTACGGTACACTTCAGCGTTGCTTTCTCAGCCGGTTTCCAACTGCCAAAATCAAATTCTCTGAATATGCCTCTAAGGTTGATAATTACTCCTTCAATATCATTACTTCCACTGCCTTGAAGACCACCCCTTAGCGTCAGAGAAACCGAATTCCCATCTATGAGGCCAAAAAGCCTGAAAAGCTCTGAATCATATTCGGCAAAAGTAAAATCAGCTTCAAGTTTCTCCATCCCCATATCAATATTTATTGGAATATCCATACCACCAGCTCTATATTCTTCAGTTTTTATGGTAAGTTTTGGCAAGGTTACTTCATCTATTTTTCCTGCATAACCACGGCCATCTACGAATACGTTAAAATTCTTTAAAATCTTTGGTAACATCTCTCTTTCTCCCCTTTTTACGATATTGTGCCACTCACAAGGTGTGACCTGAAAGTAATCTGTTCTGCTGGATATGGTGGTGTAAACTCAAAATCAAAATACACTTTGCCACTTGCAATATTTGCCGGTGTATTGAGCTCTGGAGTTGCATAACATCTTCCACTGATAATCGCTCCTTGTGCTTTTAAACTTGCTAGGTAGGAATTCACCCCCTCAATCACATCATCTATATAAGTTTTGGTGATATTTCGATCAACTGCCCATAGATGAGCTCGCAGTAGACTATCATTGATTAGATCTGCAGTACGCCTAACCGACAGAAAAGCCCATTTTGGATCATCTGAACACGTTCTGTTTCCCCAGAGCTTGTAGCCATTTTGGTGGATTATCGTTGTTACTTCATTTTCATTTAAGTGGTTTGCTCTACAACTTGTATCACCTAAGGTAAAATCAATAGCCCTACTTGTTCCAACAATACCATTTATCTCTTTATTTGAAGGTGATTGCCAAAAGCCTTGTTCACTATCTACTTTGGCTATTAAACCGGCTACAAATGGGCTAGACGGCAAAGTTTCTTCTTTTCCATTGTTAAACACTTTTACCCAAGGATCTACAACGTAAACTCTTGAGCTGCCTACACTTTTTCTCCACTTTATTGCTTCTTCATCATTGGTATTTGGACCATCTGCTACTATTATCGCCCTTAGCTTTTCTGCTATAGGAATTAAAGCGCTAACCACTGGGTTTCCAGCATCTCCAGGCAATTGATGAGTAAACTGAGGTGCAATTAGTATTCTTGGGGCAACATGGACTATACTTTCACTGCTTAAGAATGCTTGAATCCCTTGATATTCCCCGGTTTCTTCATCAACTCCTCCAATGATATTTGCTGCTGTTTCTTCTTCTTTTAATTCTGGTTCACTATTTTTGCTTTCTTCAACTCGAATAACTACTACCGTTGCACCAACCTGGGAAAATATTCCATTCACTGCAAAAGGCAAAGTTCCTCTTTTTCCAAGCTTTGCTGCCTCTTTTAAGCTTCCTGCTATTAATACTGGACTATTGAGTGGAAACTTTTGCCCGTCAGCTTCCGGAGCAGTACCAATTACGCCAATTACCGATGATTTAGCTGTGCGTACTGTTCTTGCACCAGAGGTAATCTCAATAACATTTACCCCATGTAAAAATTGTTCTGTCATTTTCTCCCTTGTATGTTGAATTTTGGAAAGTAAATAGAAAAGAGTTTAACTCTCTTGCATTCTTTGTTTAAAATCATCGAGCAAAGCCTGTAGCTCTACTTCACTTTTGGCTTCTTCAATTTTCCTCTTGGCTAAATCTTCAAGCTCTTCACATTTGATTATTGCTTTTACTGCTTTTTTGGCTTTTTCCTGAATTATTCTTGCCATTTCAATAACCGGGATATCACGGACTTTTGCTAAAGGTTCTACGATTTCTGCATCTTTTTCATCTACGGATTCTGGTGCTGCTAAAATGTTCTCTGCGGCTTTCGCTTGTATCTCATACGACTTAGACTTCTGATGAGAAGCTCCTGCGTATTGGTGAGTATAGTTATTATAATAAAAACGCACACTATCAAGTGCAGAAAGCTTCGCAGTTTCCAGTAATTCCAGCTCAATATCTTCTTTGCTCCTTTCAACAATTTTCCCTCCTTCAGTTAAACAATAGCTCTTTTGCCAATCAAGATTCTTTGGCGCTTCATACCAATCATTCCCAGTTGGCTTGCTTTCAAGCGTTGTTGTTTCTACTTGTTTGTTATTTTCAAAATGAATATAAATTGGCATTGGTTTTCTCCGTTTTCTGGTATCAATTCCAGATTTTGTGGGTGGCATCTAATCCTGGGCACTGCCAAGCTCTTAGCGTTCTCTCTACATCGATCTCAAGTCCTGTAGTTAGAAAATTGCTACGTATGTTATAAATCCCCCACTGTATAAATTGACCATAGATATATACATTACCTGAAAGCATACCTTCACTAACTTTTCCTCTGCTATCTAGATAAGATGATGTATAAAGTAAAACTGCAACTGTTTTTCCTGCTGGAATTTCTACGTTACCAGACGCAGCAAATGTACTATAGTATTTTCTAAAATGAATGATAAATTTCCATTATGGTATTACCAACCAAAAGTTGTAAGTCTGTATATTTAT
>NZ_CACTIU010000014.1:0-18766 GCF_902713635.1 Wolbachia endosymbiont of Cardiocondyla obscurior
TATTTCCTCTTTTTTCTAGAAATTTGTTATATTCGCTATGGTTACTGACCCTCATTTTTTGTGGCATATTTTTTCTTTCAAGGTTAAATGGCTATTTTATAATGAATTTTGTCAGTAGCCACCAGATTTTTTCAGTTGCTATGCAACAAAGCCCACTGGAATCCAGACTTTAATTGTTATACTTGTAAATAATCTGGTGAAAATAAACGTTCATCTCAAAATGCAGTATTTTTGTTGAAATAGCTCAACTGGATCCCAGTGTCTGGGCACTGGGATGACACCATAGGAGGCTACTTGGATGACAAAAAAAGGAGCACTGGGATGACAGCAGTCCTACGTCATACCGCCGCGGTATCTCTAGATCCCGCTAACAAGCAGCGGGATGACGAGCTTATCGTCACGCCGCCACGAACCGTCATACCGCGATTCATTCGCGGTATCTCAGCCGCTAACAAGTAGCGGGATGACGGTTGTCAGGGTGTCATGAAAGTAGCTGACACTGGAATCCAGAAAAAAAGAAATATGTATCAGCTACTTTCATTTGCTGCGCCTCAAAAATAAACGTTCATGTAGCTGTAAGTCAAGCCATAAATCCAGATAAAGATCTTTAATCATTGGCTTCGTAGTACTTTTCAACCAACTTATTAAGTAACCTTACACCAAAACCTACTGCTCCTCTTGGACAAATGTCAGTACCTTTTTCGTGCCAAGCAGTGCCTGCAATATCTAAATGTGCCCAGCAAGTTTCATCCACAAAACGCTGTAAAAACTGTGCAGCCATTATGCTATCTCCGCCAGAGCCCGCAGGAGCGATATTTTGCACATCAGCAATCGGTGAATCAATAATTTTATCGTAAGTTTCATTCATAGGAAAACGCCATAACTTCTCATTTACTTCATTTCCTGCATCAATCAGACGGTTTGCTAATTCATCATTATTTGAAAAAAGACCAGCATATTCGTTATTTCCAAGCGCAACCACTATAGCACCAGTTAAAGTTGCAAGATCAATCATAAATTGTGGTGAAAATCTCTCTTGCGTATACCACAAAGCATCTGCAAGTATGAGCCTTCCTTCTGCATCGGTGTTCAACACTTCTATTGTCTGTCCAGACATTGAAGTTACTACATCACTTGGTCTTTGAGCATTACCACCCACTGCATTTTCTGCAAGTGCGACCACACCGATCGCATTTACTTTTGCTTTTCGTCCTGCTAAAGCATGCATCACCCCAACCACAGCAGCAGAGCCTGCCATGTCATATTTCATCGACTCCATACCACGTGAAGGTTTGAGCGATACTCCACCAGTGTCAAACGTTATGCCTTTACCAACAAAAGCTATTGGCTTTTGTTCTTTAGCAGCTCCATTCCATTTTATCACTACTAATTTTGGTTCTTTACTACTTCCTTGTGCAACTCCAAGCAAGGCTCCCATTTTTTTCTCTTCCATCTGCTTTTTATCAAGCACCTCGATTTCAAGGCCAAGCTTAGTAAGTTCTTTTTTTATATGATCAGCATAGGATTCTGGATATAGAATGTTAGGAGGCTCTGTTATAAAAGAGCGCGCAAGGAATATACTCTCACCTTCTTGCCTTGAGTGCTCAAATGATCTTTCAGCATTACTTAATTGCTCATCTTTTACTAATACGGTAATCTCCTCTACCTCTGTAATTTTCTCATCCTTTTTAGTTTTATACTTATCAAACTTAAAACTACGCAGAAACGCACCATATGCAACATTTGCTGCACTACCTTCGATTAAAACCGCTGCTTTTTTAATTTTTAATCTGCTTAGCTCACAATATATTTTACCACCAATATTTAATTCTTTATTTTCATTCCATTCATCCTTCTTACCAAGTCCAACAACTATGACATTTTTTTCTTCTGGCAAAGTAGTAGAGAAAAATTCACCAAAACTTCCATTGAAATTGCTAAATTGCTTTATATTATCCATGATCTGTTTTCCTTGCAAAACTCCGCCATCATTTACGGTTTCGTTGTCCTCAAATAAACCCGTTACTATTGTTTTAAAATCGGGCGAAATTTTAGAAATTGTTATTTTCATTGCTGGCATCTCCGTTGCAAATAATTGTAAACTGTACATAAAACACAGCAAAAACATCAGTAAGATATTTTTCATATACATCCTAAGTACAATAACACTCAAGTTTACTATGGACTCCCTTACATGCAAGGGTTTTTTATCTTTTATTAGAGAACTTATTATATCCGCCCAAGGTAATGTTAAACGTATAGGTTTTTATGACCTGATCACTGTAAGTAAATGGTGTTATGAGAAGGCTTGCAAGCCCATTACTAACAAAATCTCCAAGAACAGGATCAGCACAATTATCGCAATTATGGTCAACAAAAAACATTTGCGTTGTGAATTCCGGAAAATCCGGATGTTGAACTAGAAAGTTGATATGTGGAGCTCTATCACCAATTTTACCAGGTGCTATCGTAATAAAATTATAATAGCCAAGATTATTCACTACAAACCTTCCTGATCCAGCAAAATTCGGATCATCCTCTATATTCTTATCGTAATGGTTCACGCCGCGTGAATTCGCGTGCCATATAGAAACTACAGCATTTTGTATTGGTAAGCAGTTTATATCAGTAATTCTACCCACTATGTGTATTAATTCCCCTATTGCACTATTTGGAGAACCAGGTTTCCTTCTTAAATTGTTTGAAGAGCTAAAATTTTTTGGCCTTGCATCAAGGTCATATATTTCCGGAGTTTTAATGCAGTTGAGCAAAACAGGATCAGCTGCAAATAGCGGCAAACTGAATATCATTTGTACTAAAAGTGCTAACAAGATATTTTTCACATTCATTTCATTTATAATAGACTTCTTGCATAACCATATAACAAACTTTTATTGGAAATAGAAACGAAAAAACTTGCTTGACACCCTTCGCCAGCCCCCTTATCATGAAACTGAAGGTATTCAGTTATCTTCATCTGTGCAGATTAAACAGCAAGAAAACAACGTAGTTGGCGTCTTATTTTTAATTTTTTGCACTATGTGCACCTTATGTCTTCACAATATTTCTAGGTTTTTACCTACACAAGCTGAAACGCGCTATTTAAAACATTAAAAAACGCCAACTTAAAAAATGGATAGTGAATAACTAGCTACCCTAGGGTTTCTTTTGCCTTTTTTTCTGTTTAGTAAATTGTATCCGTTCAGCGGAGTGGTAGAATAAGGTAGACAAAGCAAGATAATAAAGATAATCATAGAGCAAAAGTGAGGTAATATGGTAAACCTTTTAGAACTTTGCAAAAATTTACAGCAAAAAATAGAAAAACTGGAAGCAGAGATAGAAAACTTAAAAGCAGAAAATAAAGCTTTAAAGATAGAGAACGCTGAATTAAAGGAAAGGCTCGGTTTAAATTCAAAAAACTCATCCCTGCCCAGCTCAAAAGAGCTATACAAAATAAAAAAGGACAAGCCAAAAAGCGAAAGGAATGTTGGCGATCAGGTTGGGCATAAAGGAAATTTTCATGCCACAATGGAAGCGGATAAAGTAGTAAAAATAGAGTTGCCTAATATTTGCGAATGCGGAGGAGAGCTTGTAATATGCGAAAAACCTTATGTTCACCAAAAAGTTGATCTTCCGGAAATTAGGCCTTATGTAGTAATTGGAACATGGTCGTTGTCGGAGATGCAGAAAAAGAAAAAGTAGCAAGTTACCAGAAGGTGTTACGCCAGATACATTTGGTCCAAGGGTTAAGTCTATAATTGCAGCACTCAGCGGATTTTACAAAAACTCAAAGCGTGAAGTGGCTAGTATCATAAATGACATTTTTAATTTGAACATAAGTGTTGGCAGCATATCAAATCTTACTATTATCCACAAATATAAATGTACTTATAAATAAAGTATTACAATATTAAAGTTTGCAAATATTGAGGGTATAAAAATGGCAAACGAGAGTAATGAATGGGCTAAAAATGAATTTGGAGATGCTGTACTTGGAGATAAAAGATTAACTGACCGATTAGTAAAGATTGCTGATAGTTTGATAAGTTTACCTGAAAGCTCAATTAATGAGGCATGCAGAAGTTGGTCAGAAGCAAAAGCAGCATATCGTTTTTTTCAAAATGAGAACGTAAAAGAAGTCGATATTCTAGCTTCACACATTGATAAAACAGTTGAAAGAACAAAAGCTCATAAAAGAATTCTTGTGATTCAAGATACAACTTATATTTCATACTCAAGCCATAAGCGGATTGGGAACTATTGCTGGAAAAGGAGCAGTAATGCATACAGCCCTTGCTGTTAGTACGGAAGCTGGGAATACTGGATCAAAAGATTTACTCGAGGCAACTCATTTCTGAAGAAGAAAAAAGACTAAAGAGCCATCGTAACAACGTTCATATTGAGGATAAAGAAAGTATGAAATGGCTAGAAAGTTTAAAGAAAACAAATAATATTATAGATCTGGCCCAAACCGAAGCTATAACTGTATGTGACAGAGAAGCAGATATGCATGATTTTTTTGAACTTGCACATAATCTTAACTCAGAAATTTTAGTAAGAGCTTGCCACAACAGAAATGTAAATAAAAAATTCATGCATACCAGGAACAAGCAAAAATTATGGTCATTTATCCAAGGCCTCCCTTGCGCTGGAAAAGTAGAAGTTGAAATCCCTGCTAGAGATAACAAGCAAAAAAGGACAGCGTTTTTAGAAATTAGATTCGGAAAATTTATCACATGAAGGCCATATAAAATGTAAAGAAGGTCACATAAAATATAAACCGACAGAGTCTACAACTTCACGCAATTCATGTTGTTGAAAAAAACTCTCCTCCCGAAGCAAGTCCTCTAGAGTGGATGCTTTTTTCCGGTCAGTACTTTTGAAGAAGCTGTTGAAAAAGTTAGTTGGTATTGTTTGAGATGGAAAATAGAGATATTGCATAAGATTTTAAAATCTGGTCTCAAAGTTGAGGAATGTAGACTTGGAACAGCAGAAAGATTAATGAGGTATTTAACAGTCATGAGCATTATTGCTTGGAGAATTTTCTTTATTACATCAATTGCAAGAACTAACCCAACATTACCATGTACTGCCTTATTAGCTGAGGAAGAATGGAAAGTTTTATATGTTAAAATACACAGGAAACCATGTCCAAATATAGCCCCTACTATAAAAGAAGCCGTTTCGTGAACTTGGAGGTCATTTAGCAAGAAAAAGCGACCCAAAACCAGGACCAATTACTCTTTGGAAAGGGTGGAGACGTCTCTTTGATCTAGCAGAAGGATGGCGACTTGCTCACGAACCTCATATTTGTGGGTAATAGTAAGGTTTCTAAGGGAGGGAGTAGTAGTAATACTGCTTCCTTACCTGACCAGTTTGCTCGTGATAAAGGTTTTGAGAAACGCGCTCAATACTATGCTGCTAAAGCTTATTCAAGTCAAGCTCACAAAGGTGATCAAGATCTTAAAGGAGTTATTTTTATTGCTATCGCCGATTTTATCTTATTTCCTAACAAGCTGGCTTACAAATCTGATCACGTTACTTTTGATAAAATTACCTATGAACATGATCTCAAAGATTTTAGTTGCACTTTCATCGAGCTACCAAAGTTTAATAAGACAAAAGAAGATCAGCTTTCAAATATTGTTGAAAAATGGATTTATTTTTTTAGTGCGACCCTGAAAGTCGTGGTTTTGTGGTGGTTAAATTCCACTTTCCCTAGACATCGGGGATAATGTATATCTCACATTTTAAAGGGTGGCAACCTTTGGGGTGCAAGCATGAGATAAAAGCAGGTAACACTAAACCTCATGGTGAATCCTTGCAAACAGAGTTAGATATGATTACGAGAGGAACCTATGTTTGAATTGTCGTCAAAGCATAGTATGCGAAAGGAGGTTGAATTACGCATAGACCAAAACGGTATGAAGCAAAAGTGGAACTAAAGATTGAAGACTTTAGTTATTGATGTTCCCAGCTTCCGGCAAATAGTAGGAATCTAAGTTTAACGTGAAACGAAGCCATGGAACGGAGTAACCACATAAAAGCTCTTATATTCATTAAAATATAAGTAGGTAGCCAACCACAAGCTGCTATGTGGAAGAAGAAGCTAATGCCCAAAGTAATATCTGGGATATGCAGACGTAAACACTTTAATTTGGAAGGTAAAGTGGTGAATAGTAGTGAATATGTTATGGACCAGCAAAAAGCTAGGTATGAATGGAATTCCTTGGCGAAAGCTGAAGAAATCTTCATTTAAGCTACAAAAACGAATTTACCAAGCTTCTAAATGTAATGATATCAAAAAGATGCACAACCTTCAGAGATTATTACTCAAATCAACAAGTGCAAGAACGATCGCAGTTAGAAGGGTAACTCAGGACAACAGAGGGAAAAAAACTGCAGGTATTGATGGAAAAGCTAACCTTAGTCAAAAAGAAAGATTGCAATTGGCAAACTCCTTAGATATAAGAGAGAAAGCAAAGCCATCAAGACGTGTCTGACCTGGTAAGCCATCGGAATATCGCCCGCTTGGTATACCAACTATATCGTGTCGAGCAAAACAAACACTTGTAAAAATGGTGTTGGAACCAGAATGGGAGGCAAAACTTGAGCCAAACACTTATGGTTTTAGACCTGGTAGATCATGTCATGATGCAATTGAAGCCATATTTGATGTGCTAAAACAGAAAACAGCATATGTATTAGATGCTGATATTTCTGGATGTTTTGACAATATTAACCATAATAAACTGCTTGAAAACCACACCAACGTTAAAGAAAATCATAAGAAGATGGTTAAGGGCAGGCGTTATGGAAGATGGAAAGTTTCAATCCACAAAACGTGGTACAATTCAAGGAGGCACCGTTGCTAGCTTGTGTTGCATTACACGGATTAGAGCAACATGTCAAAAAAGCATTAACAAACGAACTCTTTCAATGCATGAAAAGAAAATATGGTAGGATATCGCATAAAAACGCGCAAAAGTCTATTAGTGTAATTTTCTACTGTGATGATTTTGTCATCATACATGAAAACGAAGAGATTATTCTTAAAGCAAAAATTTTAGTTGAAGAATGGTTAGAAACCATTGGACTAAAATTAAAGCCCTCTAAAACAAGAATTTCTCATACATTAAGAACCATTGACGAAACAAAACCAGGATTTGATTTTCTTGGATTTTCAATAAGACAATATCCAACAAAAGAAAGTAAAAAAGGTTACACATTATTAATAAAACCAAGTCGTAATTCTATAAAGCAGCATACATTTGCTATTAAACATAAACTTAGAGAAATGCGTGGGGCGCCACAGGAAGTAATAATAAGGAATCTCAATCCAATAAACAGAGGATGGAGTCAATATTACTCTTCGGTAGTTTCATGTAAAATCTTTAGCTCATTGGATAATACTATACATAGAAAGCTCTGGAAGTGGGCAGTCTTTAGGCACCCAAACAAAGGGAAATGCTGGATAAAAAGAAAATACTTTAAAAAGTATAATAACGATAACTGGCGCTTTATGACAAGTAACAAGGTACGTCTTACTATACACAGCGATCATGTTATTAAACAAAGTGCAAAAAACCAGATCTCCATATGATGGTGATTGGGTATATTGGGGTAAACGTCTGAGAAAAATACCAGATAAGCCACTAGGAGTAATAAAATTATTGAAGTTGCAACAAAGTAAATGCGATAATTGTAGACTATGGTTTAAAAGTGATGATACAATAGAAATACATCACAAAGACCAGAATAGACGAAACAATATGATCAAAAACTTATCTTTGTTACATGGACATTGTCATGATGAATTACACAGGAGGTGTGCATGAAAAGCACCAAATTAGAGAGAAGCCGTATGAGGCGCAAAGTCTCACGTACGGTTTTGAAGTCGAGTGAGGAGGGGCGACCTTCTTCACTTAGACAACAATATGCAGATGAAACTACGGAAGAAGACTTAAGGAAAATAGCAGAAAAAGCACCAATAATAAAGTTAGCCTACGATGAATTAGACAGGTTTAGCTGGAATGAAAAAGATTTAGTAGCTTACGAAGAAAGAATAATGGATCTACGCAAAGAAGAAGCCATTCTTGAATACAAACTTGAGGAAGGTATAGAGAAAGGAAAAATCGAAGTTGCAAAAAATTTACTTAAAGCTGGTGTATCTGTTAATTTAATAGCTGAATCCACTGGCCTTTCTCAAGCTGAAATTGTACAGCTTAAGCAAGAAGTGGCCTAAGTATCACGGTTTTCAGGGCTTTTTTAGCTCGGCAGTGGTCTGAAAAGTCCATTTTTCACTTTATAAAATGTTTATATTTTACCACCTACTTTATTTGAATAAGTTCTTCTGCCACACTCTGAACGGATACTTGAATCAGGCTCAAGTTGACAAGTAGATGTTATCTTGTTATAATAAATATTTATTAATTTAATCTTAACTTAAGAGGGTATTTATGGTAGCAAGTGATAGTGTTTTAAAAAGGTATGCGTTAGCCTATATAAAGAAATTAGGTAATAATAATAATATTGAAGGGTTTCTACAGTATTGTAATAATACACCGAATTTAACTTGGAGCAAGGAGAATTTTAAAAATGTGTATGAAGAATTTACATATCCAAATTCAAGCAATAGGCACGATACAGGAAGCAGAAATGATCAATATAACGCAGGGAATAACACACAACCTACAGGCCCTCAGACTACACATATACATGTATACAATGATAGAGGTTTAGATTTTTGGGATTATTTACTACTTCGCAGCCTGTTTGGTGGTCATACTACAGTTATAAATAACCCTGGTTTCAGTAGTGGTAGCCATCAAAGCAGAGAAGATAAGAAAAAAGACTCAGAAGACAATAGAAAGTTATTAGCTTTAGGTATGGTAGCTGCAGTTGTGTGTGTTGCTTTCCATGCTGGTATGTGTTTTTGGTATAACAGCAGCAGAAAAGTGGCTAGAAAAGAAGAAAAAATAGATTACCTGGATAGTAAATTTAAAACGTTCAGAAATATAGAATTTGCGGTTGGCGCTGTTTCTTTGGCAGCTTTGGTAGCTTGTGCTGTTTACCCAGTCTTACCAGTGTGGGGTTTAGTTATCCTTGGCGTTAATTCTCTTGTGTGTTTTACTGGTGGTTTAGCTTTTCATATGAAGCATGAGGAAGAATCAGAAAATATCGAGAAAGCTAAAGGAGCGGTAGATAGCTGTCTTAGACAAGGGCATGGTTATGGAGATTCTTCTCGTTATGATGCACCACCTCCTTACTTTTCTCAAGATCCTAATACTACTCCAACTGCTCCTCCTTGTAGTGAATTTGATAATTCTAATGCGAAACGGCAGTTTGAGAATTGTGAGGGGTTCATGCGTGATAAAAATTAACAGTTTTATTTTTAGCCAAATTAATTGAATTAAGCCACAAAATCTGCTAAAGTTAACTTTATGAAAGCACCCTTAGCTCAGTTGGATTAGAGCATTTGACTACGGATCAAAAGGTCGGGCGTTCAAGTCGCTCAGGGTGCACCACATTTTATAGGAAGCAGAAGTCACACTTGAAATTAATATATGCAATACCTATCTTTAAAGGTTAAGCACTAAACTATTATATATGAGCAAAAAAGACTACTATGAGCTACTGGAAGTAGGCAGAAATGCCAGTATTGATGAGATAAAAAAAGCGTATAAAAAATTAGCGTTAAAATATCATCCTGATAGAAATCCTGGCAATCAAGAAGCAGAGGAAAAATTTAAAGAAGTAACAGCTGCATATGAAGTTCTGTCTGACTCTGAGAAAAGGGCAGGCTATGACCGTTATGGCCACGAAGGTGCTTCTGGTGGATTTCAAGGCTTTAGCTCTGCAGGAGATTTTAGCGACATATTCAATGACTTCTTTGGTGGAGGATTCGGTGGTGGTGCAAGTAGATCGAGAGCAAAAAGAAGTACAACAGGAGTATCTGGAGCAGACCTACGTTATGATCTTGAAATTACCTTAGAAGATGCATTTAAAGGAATACAAGCGCCTATACATTATGTGACAAATGTAAAATGTGATACATGCCAAGGCACAGGTGGCGAAGGAGCAATTAAACCAGTTCAGTGCCACACATGCCAGGGAAGCGGTAGGATTAGAACTCAACAAGGCTTTTTTACCATCGAAAGAACATGTACTACATGCTATGGGGAAGGAGAAATAATACAAAACAAATGTAAGAAATGTGGTGGAAGTGGACGTAGAAGAGATGAAGTAAATATATCCGTTTCAATTCCAAAAGGCATAGAAGAAGGAGCTAAGGTAAGGATAAGTGGTAAAGGAGAAGCTGGAACAAAAGGTGGAAAAAGTGGAGATTTATACGTATACGTGAAAATAATTTTCCATAAAATCTTTGCTAGAAATAAAGCAGATTTACACTGTAAAGTGCCTATAAGAATGACACTAGCAGTGCTTGGTGGTGAAATCGATATTCAATCAATTGATGGAGCTAAAATAAAAGTAAAGGTCCCTGAAGGCACTCAAACTGGTACCAAACTACGTTGTAGGGAAAAGGGTATGCCATATATGAACTCACATGCTCGTGGTGATTTATACGTACAGGTAATAGTTGAGACTTTAAATCCAAAAAATTTAACTAAAAAGCAAATTGAACTATTAAAAGCGCTTGAAGAAGAGGAAAATGCAAGTGTACAACAGCAATCTGAAGGGTTTTTTAGTAAAGTAAAAAAAAAATAAGAAATCTGCTAAATGACATAAAGGGGTAACTGTTTACGGGTTTTCATTTAATCCTGCAATTCTTTGACCTTATTAATGGAAAACTTAACAATAATTAGCCAACAGAAACTTCTTAGTTCCTTATAGCTAAAGTGGCTTAGGTTTACCTACAATTTGAAAAACAACAAATTCGTCATTCCGCTACTCGTTAGCGGAATCTATGCTGAGATACCGCGAATGAATCGCGGTATGACGTGTGGAAACCTTTCTTAGGTTAGCTATAAAACTATGTAAAAGCAATAAATTTCTTTATTTAAGGTCGAAGTTTTGCTATTCTCAGGTTTTAATAATTTAAATTTAATGAATATAAACAAAAATGAGTTTTTATTTCTTCCGCTTGGGAGAGTAGGAAGAATCGGGATGAATGTTAGCCTATATCATTACCAAGGTAAGTGGATTATGATCGACCTTGGTGTTGGTTTTGCAGATGAAACTATGCCAGGTGTTGAGCTGCTCATTGCTGATATAGATTTTATTGCTCAAAGAAAAAAAGATTTACTTGGAATAATAATTACACATGCACATGAGGACCACTGCGGTGCAGTGCCCCACTTGTGGGAAGAGTTGCAGTGCTCCATATATACAACAAAGTTTACGGTTAATTTTCTTAAAGAGAAACTAAAAGAATTTCGATTGGAAGGTATAGTGCCTGTGAAAGAGGTAGACATAAATGGCAGCATAAATTTGGGTCCTTTTACCGTCGAGTTTATAAATGTAACTCATTCAATTCCTGAGGCAAATTCAATATTAATTAGCACTGAAATGGGTAGTGCACTCCATACCGGAGACTGGAAATTTGATCCAAAACCTGTTGTTGGATTAACTTCTAATATGGAGCGTCTAAAAGAAATTGGCGATAAAGGTGACCTGCTTGCAGCAATTTGCGATTCAACCAATATATTAAGCAAGCATCACCCTGAGTCAGAAGGTGAAATTTATAATAATATTTATAACATAATAAAGCGGTCTAAAAAATTAGTTGCTGTTTCGCTATTCGCTTCAAATGTGGCACGAATTGAAACGATAAGCCAAGCTGCAAAAGCACTAAATAGAAAAGTAGTTTTACTTGGTAGATCTTTATGGAGAATAGTGAAAGTTGCGCAAGATAGTGGTTATTTAACTGATTCTCCTCAGTTTCTTGAAGCAAAGGAAGCAGTAAATTTTCCAAGGGAAGAACTGGTGCTACTTTGCACAGGTTGTCAAGGTGAGCCACTGGCAGCTACCGCAAGACTTGCTGCTAAGAGTCATCAAGCATTTAAAATGCAGCAAGGTGATACCATGATCTTTTCGTCAAAAATCATTCCTGGAAATGAAACTCGTGCGCACAACATGCTCAATGCCTTTATTGAGATGGGGGTAGAAGTTATTACTGAAAAAACAGAGCATGTTCATGCTTCTGGGCATCCAACAAGAGAAGAGCTAAAGGAAATGTATTCTTTAATAAAACCGAAGATGTCTATTCCAGTTCACGGCGAATATATTCACACGCATGCACATGTAAAATTTGCTAAAGAGTGCGGTGTGGCAAAAGCAATAATGATTGCACCAGGTGATATTGTTAATTTGGAGAACGGAGAAAAGGTTGATTCAATTGATGTTGACTACTTTGGTATTGATGGTATGTTGCTACGTCATCCGGAGAGCAGTGTTATAAAAATGCGTAAAAGAATGAGAGATGCCGGAGTTATTGTGGTAACAGCAGTTGTAAACAAGAAAAATAAATTGCTTGCTAAACCAAAAGTATTTGTACCTGGTGTTTTTGAAGTGCTAGAAGATGCAGCTACCATACAGAAAATTGTCAAGAAAGTTGAGTCGTTGTTTAGTTTGCAGCCAACAAAAAAAATTAAAAATAAGATTGAAAGTTCAATATTGAGTATCTTAAAGGAATATTTACTAAAAAGACCTATAATTGAGGTTCAGATAGAACAGGTATGAAATGAATGAAGCTATTCGTTCATCTGGTGTTATTTATTTCGTTATTTATTCCTTATTTTACAAAAGCTGCTTTATATGTTGATATAAAAAAAAGCAGTGTTGGTAACATTGGTCTTGTTGTATCTAAATGTACATGTAAAACAGCGTTGGAAAGCGAATTAAGCGAAAATATTGCAAAGGTAATAGGAACAAATTTATCTAATTGTGGCTTATTTAATGTAAAACGTGGCGCGGAAGCTGAATCTAAATCTTGGAAAAGCGATACTGTAGTCACAGTAAGTTTAAGCGAAATATCTGGTAGTGCATTAGAGCTATCATTTCGTTTATTTGACACTTTTACAAAAAGAGAATTACTTACTCAGTCAGTTGTTTTTCCAGCAAAAGACTGGAGAAAAATTGGTCACCTCGTTTCGGATGTGATACATGATAGATTAATTGGTGAGAAAGGGCACTTCAACACAAAAATCACGTATATCGCTGAAGAAAAAGATAGCAACTACAAATCTGTGCGTAAAATTGCTGTGATGAATCAAGATGGAAGTAATATAAAATACTTAACAAATGGCGATAGATTTGTGTCAACACCGAGATTCTCACCAAATGGAAAGGGTATTGTTTATATCTCGTACGCAAATGGTAAAAGTTATATAATATTAAAAAATTTAAAAGATAACACTGAATCAATAATCAGCGCATTTGAAGGAGTTGTTTCTGCACCAAGATTTTCTCCCGATGGTAAATCTCTTTTAATTTCCCACTCATTGGGTGGTGAAACGAATATATTATCTTTGGATTTAAGTAGTAAACGAACAAAAAAAATTACTAAAGGTTCAGCTATAAGCACTTCTCCCTCTTTTTCTCCAGATCAAAAGTATATGGCTTTTAGTTCTGATATAAGTGGGAGTCAGCAACTGTACGTTATCGATTTTACTAACAAAAGTAAAAAACCTAAAAGAATTAGTTTTGGAAGTGGAAGATATGCTACGCCTGTTTGGTCGCCAAAAGGAGATCTGATAGCTTTTACAAAGATTCAGTCAGGAAAATTTTACATAGGAGTTATGAAGCCAGATGGCAAAGAAGAACGTCTGCTTTCAGAGGGGCATAAAATTGAATCCCCGGCATGGCTACCAAATGGTAGAGAAATCATTTTTACAAGAACAGAATCACCAAGCAACTCTAAACTATATTTAGTAGACTTAGTAAAGAAAAATCAAAAAATGGTTTCCACTCCCACAAATGCTTCTTTACCGGATTGGTCTTATTTTTGAAAGTAGATCTATTATAGGTTTGATATGAGCCTTATTTTACTTTAATCGCTTATAACCTTTGGCACTACGAAATACCCATGCTCAGGTTTTGTATTGGACAATATCTCTTTTTTAATGTTTTGAGAATTTATAACATCATCGCGTACATGAATGTCCTTGTCTATGCTGCCATAACGCATAGGAGAAACACCTTCAGTATTAACTTGCAATAAAGTATCATGTATCCAATCCAGCATTGTCAGTTCTTTGGAGTAGTGATCAATCTCGTCATTTGATAACTTAATCCTTACAAGCTGTGCAATTTTAAGCATTTCTTCTTTGGTAATTGTTATTTTTCTCTTATTTGCAAATTCTATTAGTGAAGTAATAACGTCTTCTGTTGACTTAGCTGGCATTTCTACCTCCTTGGATGAAGTGAGTTAAAATATTTACAACCGAAACAACTTCTATTTTACCAGTTTTTTCAAGTTTGTGAAGTATGGTATCCGTAATCACTAATTTATCTAAAGAAGAGGAAGAGATTTTCTCAACTGCACTTCCTGAAAGCACACCGTGTGTGATGCATGAAGTTACGGACTTTGCTCCGTAACTTTTTAAAGCAAGAGCTGCATTACACAATGTTCCACCAGAGTCAACTATATCATCAACAATGACACAATTTTTGTTTGCAACTTCTCCTATTATGTTCATTACTTGAGATGTGCCTGCTTTCTCCCTATATTTATCTACTACAATAATCTTATCACTTAACCCTATCTTGTACTTTTCCTCTAAAGTCTTTGCAAAAGCACGTGCTCTGCCAATTGCTCCAACATCAGGTGCAACAATTGCCAAATTTTCCGTGTGTATAGAGTCAACAAATGCTTCAAAGCAGTTCAAATTAGTTATCGGTACATCAAAGAATCCTTCAATTTGACTTGAGTGCAAATCAATAACTGCAACACTACTTGCACCTGCAGTTTGAATAAGATTTGCAACTAATTTGGCACTTAAAGCAGACTGCACATTATTGTTCTTGATAATTCTATCTTGCCTGCTATATCCATAATAAGGAATAATTACTACTATCCTTTTGGCTCCTAATCTATTTACTGCATCAATTATAAGCAGAAGCTCCATAAGATTATCATTCACAGGGGGAGAAAGAGATTGTATTATATATACTTCTTGATTATATAGATCATTTGCTACTTCTACATTTACCTCACCATCGGTAAACTTTGATATCCAAGCAGAGGATGGTTGAACATCTAGCCGGTTAACTACTGATTCCCCTAATTCCTTACTAGCATTACCTATTATTATCTTCATAACGCACTAATTGAGTTTTTAAGATTATACAGAAATTGTAAAATAATTGAAATGTAAGTGTCTTTATCTAGCATTCTTGTCGGTGAATTAGGTACCTCTTGTACAATGACCTGTCATTTTCACGCGTTGTTTCAATATACAGACCCAAATTGAAACAACTATACAAAATCCTGCTTATGTTTCAAGATAAATGACTTTAATGAAATATAATTTATCTAGTCATTTGTATCTGCTAACATACTACACTTCCCATTGTAGAGCCTCTGCAACTTACTGAAATTTATAATCGCTTTATAAAAAGTTTTATACTCTTTGCTTAATTGGAGGTGCTACCTCTGCACTTTCTGCTCTGTCTAGGGTACTACTTGGTTTTTCTGCAGTAATTTTTTGAATGCTACCATCTACCTTATTCTTGATATCTGCTCCATATGATCTTAATACTTCAATAGCTTTCTCGTTTCCACTATTCAGCGCAATATCCAAAGCATCCATTCCATCATTATTTTTGTGGTTGATAAAATTCTCTAACTCAAAGATTTTTATATATTGCTCAATGATGAATTCTACCACTTTTCCAGGGCAATTATTAGCGGCAGGAAAGAGTACTGCATTGTTATTATTGTCTTTCTTTGTTACATCTGCTTTGAGCTTGTCTATCAAATACTTGATAATTTCTATTCTGCTATCATCTTCTGCTTCAGTGCACTGCCTAGCAGCTAAAAACAGAGCTGTTCGCCCATTATTGTCCACATCTTCAATATCTTGTCCCTTATCAATTAAGGCTTGTATTATATTTTTGTTCCCATATAAAGCAGCAAAGTGAAGAGGAGTATACCCTTCGGTACTTTCTCTTTCATTAATCAATGCACCATGGCTAGCTAGTAATTCTATAAATTCTGGCGTATTTGCAAAAACTGCAAAGTGCATTGGTGTTAGATCATCTTTACCATGATTTTGAGTTTTTGCATTAACGTTTGCTCCATTTTTTATCAGCAATTTTGCTATTTCTAATTGTTTGCGTCCGATGGCAATATGCAGTGGCGTACGATTGCGTTCATAATGATCATTGACGTTTGTGCCACATTTTATTAGTAGTTCTGCAGCTTCAATATTACCTTCCTGAATTGCAACGTATAAGGAAGCATATCCATCTTTTGTTTCCTCTGTCATACGAAATTGCGAACATGTTAGTTCATATATTATTAAGGATTATTATTAAGTTTTTATTAATACAATATTAATGTAGCGGGATGACGAGCTTATCGTCATCCCGCCGCGAACCGTCATACCACTGCGAACCGTCATACCGCCGCGGTATCTCTAGATCCCGCTAACAAGCAGCGGGATGACGGTTTTTCAAATTATCGTAAGTCAGTTTAGCTATAGCTACAAGTTTCATTCTTCCCTTACAAATAACTTTACTGCGTCCTTTTTTCGGATTCAGAATTAGCAAGAAACGTTCTTGTAAGGTGGTCTACTAAAATTTTGCTTTATAAAACAATGTCTGAACTATGCAATTAATACATTATCAACACAACTGATTCATAAAAGCAAATATTATAACCACGAAGAGAGAAAATGTTATGCTTAGTTTAATAAGAAAGACCTTGAGAAAAAAAATGACTCATCAGGTAAACGATTCGAAATTGAAAGAGAAAGATGAAAAAAGTATTTTAAAATTAGCATCAAAAATAGAAGGCAAAAAAAGTAGCATTGCTGAAGAACTAGAAAAAATATCTAAAAAGGAAAAACAAAGGATTCTTACTACGGAAGTAAGCAAACATCAGGGTAAAGAATCAACTTTTACACTACTTACTCATGCTATATTTTGCGAGAATAGTCAAGCTGTAAAGGATATTTTGCAACAAGCTAAATTGAGCAACCTTTTAAAGAGTGTTCTTAGTGCAAAAATAATTAGTGATGATTCATTAATTTACACACCGCTTACTTATGCCATATTATGTAAAAATAGCAAAGCTATTGAAGAAATTTTAAAAGTCTCTAAAGGAAACGATATTCTGAAAGATATTCTTAACGCAACAACAACTATAAAATATCTAGATGGTCGGAGAGCAACTGTTACACCACTTGCTTGTGCTATACTATGTGGAGATAGTATAGCTATTGAAGAAATTTTAAAAGTCTCTAAGGAGAAAGATATTCTTAACACAACAGCAACTATAAAATATCCAGATAGCCAGAAAATGACTTACACACCACTTACTTATGCTATGTTCTGGAAGGATAGCAAAGCTATTAAAGAAATTCTAGTAGCAGCTAAAGGAAACGATATTCTGAAAGATATTCTTAACGCAACAACAACTATAAAATGTCCAGATGGTCGGAGAGTAACTGTTACACCACTTGCTTATGCTATACTACGTAAAGATAGTATGGCTGTTGAGAAAATGTTAAGAGTAGCTAAAGAAAACGGTATTCTGAAAGACATTCTTGACGCAACAACAACTATAAAATATCCAGATGGTCAGGAAGAAACTTGCACACCACTTGCTTATGCTATACTACGTAAAGATAGTATAGCTGTTGAGAAAATGTTAAGAGTAGCTAAAGAAAACGGTATTCTGAAAGACATTCTTAACACAACAATAACCATAAAACATAAAAATAATCAAAAAGTAACTGATAAGTTACTTGCCGCATTACATGATCGCAAAGTTATTCAAGAAATTTTAGACATAGCTAGAGAAAACGATATTCTGAAAGACATTCTTAATGCAACAATAACTATAAAATATCCAGATAGTGAAGAAAAAATCTACACACCACTTACTTATACAATATCATGTAAAAGCAACGAAGCTTTTAATACAACAAGAGCTATAAATCAAGATGGTCAGGAAAAAACTCACATCCCATTTCCTACCCTTGATAAAAGAGAAACTGAATTAAAATTAAAAGAAAAAAGACAAAGTAGAAGAGATGAGGGATTAAATTTTAACAATGGTAGTAGTGACAAAAATGTTGAAATAAAAGTTAATGGGGATATCTTGTTGCAGCATAGTAGTGGAACTAAAAATGAAATAAATCATACTGCTGTACGTAATGATGTAGGGGGGGTAAAGCTTCCTATAGAAAGTAGAACAAATGTTAAAGTACGGAATATAAGTGGATGCAAAGTAATGACTGTAGCTTCTATGGTGATTGAGTTGGTAGATAGTAAAGCGACATGTGTACTGTTAAAACCCACCACTAAATTGGAAGAAGTAGCTATAACATATTTTCAAGGTTTAGCACTATATTTATGAAACTTAATTTATATGTGCTAAACAAGATGCTGATTAGTTTTATAGGGCTAACCCAAGAAAGGTTTCCCTACGTCATACCGCCGCGGTATCTCTAGATCCCGCTGCGGGATGACGATTGTCGTTTAGCCATAAATATTTAAGAAATTTACCAAATGAAAAAAAAGGCAAAAGAAGCCCTGGGGTTATTATCTGCTTTAAAATATTGGCGTTTTTTATGTT
>NZ_CACTIU010000015.1:0-18020 GCF_902713635.1 Wolbachia endosymbiont of Cardiocondyla obscurior
GAACATAAGACGCCGATACATTAAGTAATCCTTACCTTTTAATCTGCAGATTGGCGAAAGCAAATACAATAGCTTCATTTTCATGATAAGGGGGCTAGCGGAGTTTGTCAAGGAATTCTTATTAAAACTAAAGAGCTCAAATGAAAGGAGGTAAACTCTAAAGTATACATTTAGTAGCGCTTTCTATGAGAGAAATCGTATTACCTATTCCGTAAAGCTTTATGAAAGATCCCATTCTTGGACCGGTTTTTTGGCCAAGTAACGTTTCATATAATAGCTGAAACCAGTCACGTAAGTTGGTGTAATCATATTTTTTTCCAATAGAAAATACCTGAGATTGAATTTCTTCAGCAGTAGCAGTTGTAGATAGAGAATGTAAAGTGTCCTTCAAATCTAGTAACGCTGCTTTTTCTTTTTCATTTGGAGTTTTATATGATTTTGTTGGCTTGATAAAATCGTGATAATACTTTACTGCAAAGTCTGAAAGTCTATCAAGCATTTTATTATTTTCTGGTGTAACGTTTGGTGCATAAGAGGATATAAAACCCCATAGGATCTCTTTGTTTTCAGCATTACAAGCTGCTGCTAGGTTTAAAAGTAGTGAGAAATTTATGCCTGAAGTTTCTATACTGGGAACATTGCCCTGGTGAATGTGCCAAGCAGGATTATTTATATCCTTTTCTTTGTTCTCATGATAACGCTTTACAAATTCTAAATATTCATCAGTTGATTTTGGTATCACATCAAAATATAAACGTTTAGCTTTTTTAGGACTCTGAAAAATGTACAATGCTAAGCTCTCTGTTGGTGCGTAAGTTAGCCACTCTTCAATTGAAATGCCATTTCCTTTTGATTTTGATATTTTCTTTCCTTCTTTATCAAGGAAAAGCTCGTAGCAAAACAGAAGTGGTGGCTTTTCTCCAAGTATTTCACATATTTGACTTGAAAGCACAGCAGATGGAGTTAAATCTTTTCCGTGAGCTTCGTAATTTACTCCAAATGCGGCCCACCTCATTCCCCAATCAGGTTTCCATTGCAGTTTACATTTTCCTTTTGTCACTGGAACTTCTATTTTTTCCCCGTTTGGGTCTTCATATGTGATTGTTCCTTTCTCTGTATTTGTTTCAATTACTGGAACTTGTAAAACTTGAGAAGTTTTTGGGCATATTGGCAAGAATGGACTATAAGTCTGCTGTCTTTCTTCCCGAAATGATGGAAGCATTACGTCCATCACTTTATCATAATTTTTCAGTAAGAGTAAAAGTTTTTCATCGTAAACGCCAGATTTATAACACTCTGTTGCACTCCTGAACTCGTATTCAAATTCAAACATATCAAGAAATTTACACAACAATGAATTCATATGATGACCATAACTCTGATGAGTGCCAAATGGATCAGGTATCATAGTCAATGGTTTATTTAAGTGCTCTCTTAGCATCTCTTGATTTGGCACATTATCTGGTATTTTTCGCAAACCATCCATATCATCTGAAACTGCAATGATTTTGGTTTTTATACCAGGAGCTATTTTTTTTAATGCATTTACAATAACTGTAGTGCGGAAAACCTCTCCAAAGGTTCCTATGTGGGGTAAACCAGAGGGTCCATAACCAGTTTCAAATATTATTTCTTTTTTATTAGGAAACTCTTGCAATATTTTTTCTGCTTCTTGAAATGGCCAACTTGTCATTATCTTGGTTAAATAATGTACCTTAACTTAAAGTGCTACTAGTTTCAATGGATTTTTAATATAATGATATAGTATTAGTTATTATTAGAAGGTTAAAGATATGTCCACAGGTAGTATACAAACAGATCAATTATTTAAAGGTCTTACAAGACCTGCAATGCTCTTTGGTGTGAGTTATATGTTTGCAATATTAAACGTCCTGATTTGCATGCTAATTTTCATTAATTCAAATGATTTAAGAGTGATTCTCTTAATGTTACCAGGTATACATGGACTTGGTTATATAGCTTCTGCAAAAGAACCGTTGTTTATTGAATTATTTATGGTAAAATTGGGAAAGTGCTCGAAATGTTTAAATCGTTTTTACCATGGAGCCAATTCTTATGATATTGCTTAACGTTGTGTGATGCTGAGGTTTAGGGCTATTCAATCAAAGAATAAATCTACTCTGAACAGGGAAGTTCACGCTGCTGAATTTATTCCTTATTCTTGCTATTGGAATAGCACAACCTTGATGACAAAAGAAAATTGGTTGGTTAAGGTTATAAAATTAAGTGGTTTTGCATTTGAAACTGCCGATGACGAGGATTTAGTCATACAGAACAACATCAGGAATCAGATGCTAAGAAGCATTTCATCTCCGGCATTTAGTTTGTATTTTCATACTATCAGACGTAAGAAAAATATTTTTTCTGATGAATTTGCAAGTCAAGGTTTGCCGAATTTTTTCGCTAATCACGTAAATCTAAAATGGAGAGAAAAACACGCAACAAGGCAATCATTTATTAATGACCTATACATTACGATTATCCGTAGAGCGGACACAAAAGGAGTAGAATTTTTGTCACATCTACTAAAAAAATTCGGACATGTAACTTCAAAACATGCTTGGGAAAGTGATATACGTGCCACGTATGAAGATTTAGAGGAAACGACAAATCGTGTAGTGACAAGCCTTAGAAATTATTCGCCTAAAATTCTTGGAGTAAAAGAAACTCCAGATGGTTTGTTCTGCGAAATAATGGAGTTTCTATCTAGAATCGTAAATTGTGGCTTCGTTACAAATACGCTTTTTCCGCTAAGAACTGAAATATCAAGATACTTACCAGTACATAGGTTATTCTTTGGCCGTAAGATGATACAGGTTGTGACTCATAATGAGAGTAAATATGCTGGAATAATTAGTATCAAAGAATATGGAAATCATACTTCTGCAGGAATGCTTGATTCGTTTTTACAACTTCCTTACGAGTTTATAATTACGCAATCTTTTCAATTTATAAACAGGCAAATGGCGATTGGAAAAATGCAGATACAGCAAAATCGAATGATACAGTCTGCAGATAAAGCTATTTCTCAAATAGCAGAAATTTCTCAAGCGCTTGATGACGCAATGAGTGGTAAGATTGCGTTTGGTCAACATCACCTGACTATTTTATGTATAGAAAAAAGTCCTAAATCATTGGATAACGCTCTGTCGTTGGTAGAATCAGAGCTTTCTAATTGCGGTGTTTACCCTATACGTGAGAGAGTTAACCTTGAACCAGCATTTTGGGCGCAAATTCCTGGTAATTTCGATTATATAGTGAGAAAAGCTACAATAAGTAGTCTTAATTTGGCTGGATTTGCATCTCAACATAATTATCCTACTGGTAATAAATTCAATAACCACTGGGGAGATGCCGTTACAGTTTTTGACACGACATCTGGTACTCCATTTTTTTTCAACTTTCATATAAGGGATGTTGGACACACTATGATAATTGGCCCAACTGGTGCTGGTAAAACTGTTTTAATGAATTTCCTGTGTGCCCAAGCGATGAAGTTTTCTCCAAGGATATTCTTTTTTGATAAAGATCGCGGTGCAGAGATTTTCTTAAGAGCACTTAGTGGTATCTATACTGTAATAGAACCAAGAACTAAAACAAATTTTAATCCTTTACAACTTGATGATACCTCTGATAATAGAACATTTTTAATGGAGTGGATAAAGTCTTTAATTTCGGTATATAATGATAAATTTACTTCAGAAGATATTGCACGAATTAATGATGCAATTGAAGGAAATTTTAAATTAAGAAAAGAAGACAGATTCTTGAGAAACCTCGTACCGTTTTTAGGGCTTGCAGGTCCTGATACTCTAGCTGGGGCAATATCTATGTGGCATGATAATGGTTCTCATGCTGCAATATTTGACAATAAAGAAGATTTGCTAGATTTTTCACGAGCAAGAGTATTTGGTTTTGAGATGGCTAGCTTGCTCAAAGATCCTGTTGCTCTTGGACCGGTCTTGATTTATTTATTTCATAGGATTAGTATATCTCTTGATGGCACTCCATCTATTATCGTTCTTGATGAGGCATGGGCGTTAATAGATAATCCAGTTTTTGCACCCAAGATAAAAGACTGGTTGAAGGTACTGAGAAAACTAAATGCTTTTGTGATTTTTGCTACTCAGAGTGTTGAGGATGCAAGTAAAAGTACTATTAGCGATACGCTTGTACAACAAACAGCGACACAGATTTTTTTACCAAATCTGAAAGCTACTAGTGTCTATCGGGATGTTTTTATGTTAACTGAACGTGAATATATATTAATTAAGCACACAGATCCGAGTACTAGATTCTTTTTGGTGAAACAAGGAGTCAATGCTGTAGTAGCTAGAATAGACTTAAAAGGCCTGGATGATATAATCAACGTATTATCCGGACGTGCAGAAAGTGTTCTATTGTTACACGATATATTAAATGAAGTTGGGGACAACCCAAAAGTATGGTTGCCTATATTTTATCAGAAGGTAAAAAATGTTTAAGACTAAGCTGTCATTGCTATTAATTGCGATATTTTTACTAAATATAGACTTTTTACTCTCATATCCAGTGCTTGCAGATGGAGTAAGTGGTACTGACAAGACAGAATTTGTTAGCAGATTTAATTCCACTGGCAGTTTTAGTCGTGCCTCTAATCCTGATTGTGGAGCGTTTAAAACAGCTGCAGCACTTGCTGGAATAGCGATTGCTGTTGGCGCAATATTTACTGGCATTGTTTTGATCGTTTCTTCTGCTGGTTTGTTTACCGCTCTTGTTATTGTTGGAATGATAGCTGCAATTGTTGGAGTCTGGAAAGCGATAGGAGGGCTTGTTGTTTGTGAACATAGTTTTGTTAAACACCCAGTTGCACGTGATCATGATGGAAAATACAAAAATTTTAAATTAGAAGACACAGGTTATAGTGGCTGCACCAATGAAAATTACCAAACAGAAGAGGAATATTTTTCTTGTTTGCAAAATAAAGCTCGGGAAGACGTGAACAAAAAAGATTATGACGGGAAAAGAGCAGAAAAAGAAGCCTTAAATTCTAACGTTCAGGAGAGTACAGAGAGTTATTACTGGCCAAAAAATGGTGTGCAATACAGTGAATATATAGAAGTATGTCATCGAAACCCTTTAACTTTTGGTAATCTTTTTAATAAGGTAGACTTTAATTCCAGAGGAAAACCTGGATACATAGACTTTGATGTCAGGGAGAAAGACACTGGATACGTAGATGGGTCATGGTCCTCGAAGGTTGATGGTGGTCTGGAATGTAGAGTTCTCAAAGCAGGACAGAGCGAACCCATACATGGAGCTACATTCAAAGCAGTGAGAAAAACGGGCAGATTATGTGTGGAGTTAGCCAGTGTTAGCATGCTTGGTATCGAAATGACTCCTTGGCCGCAAGGGGTTGATATGGGGTGCACGGAATTGCCACCTGACCCACTTGCTCCTATGTGTGAAAAATCTGTGATGATATTCAAAAATAAAGATGGCACAGGGAAAGAAGAAGTTTCTATTGGTAGTGATAATGACTATAAAACTAATATAAGAAATAGGGAAAAAGAAGGAAAAATTTTTGTAGGTTACGACAATAAAGGCTGTTTTAGCTCGTATGTCTCTGAAGCTTGTTACAATCAGGCAGGGAGTAAATCATTAGCTCCTATTCCCGTAACTTCTATGATAGTGCAATGCATTAAGGAATCGTTAGATAATTTAGTTGCAGGTAAAGGTGCACCAAATGGTGAGAGTTTTATATCTGTAGCACAGAAAAGGCTGAAAAACACTGTAACTGCTGTTTTAGTTTTAGCTTTAATACTGTTCTCTATAAAAGCCATGTCTGGTGGAGTTCAGAGGCCTCAAGAAATGTATATGTTGATCATAAAATTCGCTTTAGTGATTTACTTCACAACAGGCAGTACCATGTCTCATTATTATGGAGAATTAACTCGTCTCTCAAATGGTTTGTCAGAGATAGTGCTAAAAGCATCATCTGAAAGTAAAGGCATATGTAATTATAAAGCAGGTACAGATTATGAATATACTCGTGCAGGAAAGAGGGTATCTTACAGTTATCTTGCACCTTGGGATAGGCTTGATTGTAGAATTTTATTTTATTTAGGTGCCCCTTTAGATGGAATTGGTGGCAAAATTGGTACTGGAGGTGTTGCAACGTTAGCAGTCTTGCTTGGTGCTGCTCCTGTCTTATTAGTTGCAGGTTCGGTAATCGGTATTATTTTTGCTGGTGGACAAATTTTAGTAGCTCTTGTCTGTATATTTATGGCCGTTCTGATGATGATGGTTATTTTGTGGCTGTGCTATGTATTTATTTTATCTCTAGTTGCTTTAAGTGTAATCATCATTTTATCACCTTTGTTCATTCCTATGGTTTTATTCCAACACACCAAAGGATATTTTGAAGGCTGGGTGAAAGAGTTGATTACCTATAGCTTATACCCGGTTATCCTTTTTGCGTTTTTGTCCTTTATGTTCATAGCATGTGATAAAATCTATTTTAAAAATTTAAATTTTGAACTGGACGAGTCATATAAAAATGAACAACCGGACAAGTCATATGAAAAGAAACAAGCAGAAATCTCATATAGTAAGAAAAAACAGTGGTTTAAATTGAAAGATGGGGAATGTGATAAAAATGAAACTACTCTTGCATGTATGATGCAAAATTATAGCTTTAAAAAGAGCAGCATACTTGGTCTATTCGACTTTACATACATGGAGTTTGGCAGCTCTCTCATCGGAGAATTATTAAAATTGTGTTTAGTATTATTCCTCTTTTACCACTTTTTAAACATTCTTCCTGGCATGGCTGCTGAACTTGCTGGTAACCATAGAGCAGCACTTGGCTCAGGTCAGACACCTGGACAAATGGTGGGCAAAGCTTTATCTGCTGCCAAAGCTGCTGCTGGGGGTGTTGCTGGAGTTGCTGGTGCTGCTGCTAAGAAGTTGAGTGGTGGAGACAAGAGTAAATCTCGAGGTTCTGGTTCTAGTAGCTCCGAGAGTGTTAACAAAAGCACTGAATGAGTTGGATTTATGCTAAAATTTTTGCTGATAATACCGTTTTTTTTTCTGTCAGGCTGCGGGGAACATCACTGTATTAAGCCAGAAAATTTATCAGGTTTGCGTGAAAAACTAGATATAGTGTCAACAGAGCAGAAATGGGTTGATTCTGGTGTTAATATCTCAGATAGAATAAGAGTAACAGAGATTGATATAGTGCCTAGTAAGGTTAATTTTTGTCCTAAGCAGTATGCAGATTTTGCAATTGGGCCTGGGAGAAATGACGTTGCATTACCATTTACACTTAAAAAAGGCGATACGATAAGCTTTAGTGTGATTGGAAGTAAAGTGTGTAAAGATAAAGAGAGTGAGACAAAAATCAGGTATTTGAAAATCGACGAAAAGTGTAGCGAGCAAGAAACGGAACATTTTGCACATGTTTTAAATCAAGAGAAATGCCAAGGTGGCAAGGATGGGATATGTCCTAATAAATATATAATAGGCGATGCGCAATGGTTGAGTGGAAGAGAGTACTGGTTTTCGAAGTTAGATCAAGATGAAAGAAAAAAGGAAATTGAAAATATTATTAACTCTATAAAACAAGGAGAGAATATAGATTGCAGCAAGCTTTCAGAGAGCAGTGCAAGTAAGATAGATACGCACATTTTAAATTCACTCTGTAGACGTATATGTAAATTTTCTTCTGGTCGTAGAGGCGAGGATTGCGTGTATATTGAATATAATAATATAGAAATTGAGCTATTCAATGCTTTAAATTCTAGTGGTGAATCTGTTGTTGCTGAAATTATTAGTAACGTATTAAAGGGAAAACAGGTAAAAACTGACATTACATTTCTAAAAGTTGGTATGGATAATGAAACTCTTGAACACATTCCAGGTGGTGGTTTATGTACTAGTTGTGATCATAAGATGGAGAATGACCATCAAATACCAAGTTTAACTTTTAGTCTATGTAGCAGAAATGACAAGAGCTGCTACAATACAAATGACAAAGGCGGGTTCAACATAAGAGTAACGAAGAACCATAGTCTGGAAAATAGCTTGTATATAAGTGTTTCCGATAAATTCCCTGAGCATAAGCCTGGTGAAAATCAAGCGGATATATCTGTAGATATCAGCAAAGTTCATGACATGGAAAACTTGAAAGGAAAATTAAAAGACAAAACAGGCACCATATATTACGGAATAAGAGACCATGGCTGCGATTACAAAAATGAAGGTCAGTTTAGCATTAACCTAACAACTCAAGAGCCACCTACAAAAACTTTTAGTGCAATATATAATTTCTTTGATGAAAAAGTGAAAACTGCATTTTTCGGCTCTAATTATAAAGACCCTAACGCAATTCACTCTGATACTAGTCCTGTAAAGTCTCTTTACGAAAGTTTTATAAAATCAAGCAGAACAAATACCATTAGATCTACTATAATATCACTATTAGTACTATATATAATCTTATATACTCTTTATTACTTTTTTGGATTAACTCATATTTCTATATATGAGTTTTTAATTATATGCGTAAAGATAGGAATCATCGCTCAGCTATTGCAGGATAATAGCTGGGACTTTTTTTATAACAACGCATTCTCTATATTTATTAACACTCCAAAACAACTAATAGAAATAGCAAATTTTAGAGGCACTACTTCAAATGTTTTTGAGTTTCTTGATTTGCCGTTCAATAGGTTCTTGTCATCGCATTCAGTATTGTTAATAGTATCTCTTATATTTTCTGGCCCTTTGGGCATTGTATCTTTTTGCTTGGTGATTTGGGGTTTAATCACAGTGAGCTTATCTATTTTTAATGCCTTATTTTCTTTTATTACATCTATAGCAATAGTTGCGTTATTACTTTCTTTAGCACCTATTTTTATTATTTGTCTTTTATTTGCGTATACTAGGCAGATGTTTCAAAACTGGGTTAAAAATTTAGCAAGATTTGCAATTCATCCAGTGGTCCTTTTAATTTTTATATCACTGATAAGTCAGGTTATGGATTATATTGTGTATTCAGTATTTGATTTTGAGGTCTGCTCTACATGTATACTTAATATTAACCTAAAGATTTTTAACCCTTGTATTTTTTATGGTTATGCTTCCAAATATACACCTAATATTACCGCTATGATGGCTTTTGTTATTTTGGGACACGCTATGAAAGCTTTAGTTGAAGCTTCTTCGGCAATATCTGACTCGTTGTTTGGTGCTTATGTAGCAAGCGAACCTGGAAGACAGTATCAACAAAGCTTAATGGGAACAGTAGGGTTAGATGAACAAAGCGTTCAAAGAAGAGAAAGAGGAGATGCCTCTCAACAGTCAGGTACGTCAAGACCTCAAATACCACAAGGGACTCAAAGGTCAACGCCTCAGATACCACAACCAGGAAGACAGCAATGATAAGTAAAAGATCACTATTATTGATACTGTGTCTTGCAATCACTGGTTGTAATATGGATTGTGTCGAGCCTGGGTTGCAGAGCAAAAACACCAGCGTTAATGTGGATGTTCCAGTTCGTAAAGCCGATAAAATTCATTGGGTTGATTCTGGTCAGGTAATTAGTCAGGGTGAGAAAATCAAATTCACCCTCGATGGATCAGTAAATTTTTGCCCTTTTAAAGAAGACAAAAATCCAAGGAAAGTACTTGTGCCAGCTAGCTTTTGTGCTGATGGCTCAGAACCAAATTATAGTAAGGCTGCGGATATTAATAGTGTACCTAACAATTATGGTGTTAATGAAAGTAAAAACGAACTATGTGGTGGCAAAGGATTTGGCAGCAATAGACGTTATGTGGACACTGGAATTAAAGTAAATCCTGGTGACAAGTTAAGCTTCAGCTTAGTTCCCAGAAAAATAACAATTGATTACGACAATCCAGAAGGGAAAGGCATCAATTTTGATGACAATTGTTATAAAGCTGTAGAAAATGATCGTAAGGAAACTGTATATAAGAAAGCTACAGTGAGTGAAGTACATCAGGGGGGAGAGTTTTTTTGTGATGGTAAAGATGGTACAAAAAATAAAATACAATTTTTACCTCTTGATAAAACAAAAGCAAAGGAAAGCAAAGTGCTAGTTGGCAATGGGTATACCCCATATGATAATAAGGTGCATTTTAATAAAGGTTATATTCAAGACAACGAACCATGGGTATATGGTTCACTACTTGATTTACGCCGCGCTAAAATAGGATTGAACGAGTTATGTGATGGAAAAAACTGTAGTCTTGATGAGAGAAAAAAGTACTCCTCCTATGAGCTTAACTGCTACCATCAAAATATATGCTATACTGAGAAGGGTATATGGAACTATGGTTTAGGTCAAGCAGGAGAACGGAACTGTGTCTCCTCTATAAGGTATAAGAAGTACGATAAAGGAAATAAATGTGATATGTATTCTTATCTAGAAAAAATGGAAGGGAATGTTAAAGCAGGTAGTTTTACTGAAGATGATAAATCTTGGGCTGAGGCTCTTGTTGCAAAAATTGGTGATCCTGATGATAAAAATACCGCTAAAGGTATTCAATGTCTTCCAAAGAAAGAGGGTGCAAAAGGGGATAATATGTGTTCGCAAATTGGCGATAACAATAAATTCGAGGATTTTTCTCTGGAATTGAACAATGATTATCCAGTAAATGACGAGGTAACGCCCGGTAGTAGTGTGATGCTCGCTATCGCAGATTATGGTCATTATTACTATAATAGAGGAGGGTACCATGTTAAAGTGACTAGATCATGTGAATATATTAATGGCGAAAAATTATATGTATATTTAGGTGATGAGCCACCTAAAGATTTGCATGGTGTGGGAACTAATGATTTTAAAGTGGTAGGAGTGAGAGAAAGAGTAAACGGAAAAGATGAGTACACCATATTAGATGTAATAAGCGGAGAACACTTTCAGAACAAAGAATCTAAGAAGATATATTTCGGCATCAATGTAAGCAACGTAGAGAGAGATGACATTACAGATAAAAATGGCAAATATTATGAAAATAATAAGTACACAGTAACTTTATTTGTTAAAAGAAAAATTAATGATTTTATTTCATCGAATGTAAACGGGGTATTTAAACTTATAAAAGAAGAAGTAATTGGGGACAGCGTTAAAGATTCATACAAAGGATATGCAAGAGGTCTTCTTCAAGGGGTAAGAGCTTTGCTTACTCTATACGTTATATTTACTGTCGTTGGCTATATGCTTGGAACAATACAGCTAAGTAAATTTGATTTCATTGTAAGAATGTTCAAGATAGCATTTATAGCTTTTGCCTTTAGCGATAGAAGCTGGGAACTTTTTGGTACAACTTTATCCAGACTTTTTATAGATGGTAGCACTTATTTAGTTGATAGTTTTTCTGGCTATGTAGGAGAAGGGGAGAGAAAATTTGCATTCTTAGACTTGACAGCAGGAGTATTATTCACAGCAGAAACTTGGCTAAAGTTTTTATCGTTGATGCTTTCTGGTCCTTTTGGCGTTATTGCATTTTTGGCAATACTCTGCGCTACTTATGCGTTTTTAAAATGCATTATTAGTGCTACATTGAAATATGTAATATCTACTGTTCTAGTAGCGTTTTTACTGTCATTAACACCTTTATTTATCGTATTTATTCTATTTCAAAAGACTAAACCCTTGTTTGATAATTGGATAAAAACGTTGGCTCATGTTTCATTAGAACCAGTCATTTTATTTTCATTTTTATCTCTTTTAAATCAGTTGATGTATTCAGTTTTATATAACCTCACAAATTTTTCTGCATGCTATCAATGTTTAATTAGCGTAAATTTCTTATCGTATGATCTGTGCTTGATGAAATCAATACTGCCTCTTGGATACAGTCCTGGCACTAGCGTTGATGTTGCACTCAGTACCGGAGAAAGGGCTGGTGGACACTTTGCAGCATTACCTATAGACCTAATCCAGGCGTTTACATACCTCATTATTGCCGGTGCAATGGAAGCTTTTGTTTCTATATCGGAAACTATGGTACAAACACTATTTAGCTCTGGTTATGGAGTTACTGGCGGTGTTGGTACAGTTGCTAAGAGCGCATCGCAAGCTATGCTGTCAACCGTTGGCCTTGATGATAAGACCCAAAGTATGATACAGAGTATCAAGCAGAAAATGAGTAAAGATCGGGGAAAAATTGAGGCTAAATTACCTAACACACCAAAGCAACCAGACAAAAAAGAAGATTCTAAAGGAAGTTCTGATAAAACAACGAGTGATAGACCTAAAACATTAAAACAATCAGATCAGCAAAAAAATTCTGATGAAACAATAAGAAGTGATCCTAGTGCTAAAGCTAAAAACAAGGAAGAAAATGGAGAGGAGTAAGATATGAATGATGTTATGGAGTAACTAATTAAAAAGATATTTTAAGTAAAGTTTTAGAAATTTATTCTGTATTTGGAAAAAGTTTAGATATGCAATCACGTTTAGGCAAATGTTGGTTTAGGGTATTACTTCTTGCAGCTTATGTGCTGATCACAGGTTGTAGTAAGAACGATATGCCTTTTCCAAGGTGCATATCTGCTGACTATTTTGGTCCTGAACCTATTGCAGTAAGCGCTCATTTTTCAAGCGATCATGATGCTTTTATTCCAGAAGGTGAAGATGAAAGCGTTATTGATCCTGACACTGGTGAAATTAATTCTGGTTTTCACCATAACCAAGTGGTGAAGTGGAAAGATACTGGATTAGAAACCAATGGAGATAGCTTAATAGTGCGAGTAAATGGTGCATGGACATCTTGGAGTAATAATAACAAGAAGGAATCTAAAAAAGGCAGTTATACCTTACAAAGCTTGGAGCAGTTAAAATATGCAACTAAATTTGAAGGTAAACAAAGTGATAATAGTTTACCTAATTTTCACTTAGTTTGTAATGATTATAAACCTAGCATACAAAAATTTTCAAGTAAGTCTGATACAAGTTGCACTGTAAATTGCAAGTGCATTAATGAAGATGATAGCGCAAATACAGTATCACGTGGTGCTCCATGTTGGTTTACCAATGGTCATGGTGCTTATCTTTTGTTTCAAACGGGGAAAGATGATCCTAACGAAAATCTAAAGTTAATGCGCGATCCTCAATATCCTACTGTACATCTAGGTTACAACTCCGTGGCAGAAAATGGGAGCGGTCTTTTTACTTTAGACAGAGATAGCACTAAATTAAAAGACAGAAATTGTAATGAGTTGAAGTTAAAAAAGGGATGGAAAATATATGTAAAAATATTAGATAGATATTACTTAGATAATGTAGGTGGCTACTCTTTTGAGTTCTTAAGTGGAGTGCAGCAGCCAAGTAGTTTTGGGTTTTTTGATTACATTTATAACTATCTAAAATGTGTATTATTGATTAACGAAAATTGCAAAGAACATTTTAATAGCAATGATCCTGCAGTTGCACAAGCTATGTTCGAAAATATAGCTGAAAAAAGTACGAGCTTTCACAATTTTGTTCTTTCCTTGCTTGTTCTATTTGTAATGATTTCATCGCTTCTTTATCTTTTTGGCATGATACAAGAAACTAAGCATGATATGCTCATCAGAATGATGAAAATCACTCTAGTAATAGTGCTTATATCTCCTGGAAGTTTTAGATTTTTCTATGATCATTTTCTTGTTTTATTCGTTAAAGGTCTTGAACAATTGATAAGTATAATTACTAATTTTGCTCCCAACATGAACACCGGAAGTATTGCTCAAGGAGATGAAGCTAAGTTGTTTAGCTTCATGGAGGACATGTTCAATAAGTTTTTTGCTTATTCTGTTTGGAAAAAGTTTGCAGCGTTTTTACATTACCAAATGTGGGCAAGCCTTCTTATGATACCGGCAATTTTCATAGGGATTGTGCTATACTTCTTGCTGTGCTTATATGCTTACATAATATTTCTCTCTGGTTTTATGGGTATAGCTTTTCTTATAGCCATTATGCCACTGTTTCTAATTTCTATTTTATTTTCACCGCTGAAAAGTCTATTTGAAGGTTGGATAAAATTCTGCATCAGCTTTTGTTTACAGTCGATTATGATATTTGCTCTCTTGTCATTACTGGCTTCCATTATAATGAATACCTTTTATAGGCAGTTAGGTTTTACTGTATGCTACAATAAATGGTTTGAGGTAAGGTTATGTGCTCCAAAATGGGTGTTTGGTGGTTTTTGTATCGTTGATAAGCAGTACTTTGGTTGGACCCCAGGGCAAATTTTCGTACCTTACACTCTTGGAGAAGCTTCTCCGCTGAACGTAGATAAGAACATAGAAGGTATAGAAAAGATAAGCAGAGAAGGTGGTACAATAAAATTTACTGGCGGTGCTGGGTATATCCCTCTTCCACCGGATTACATTGAAAAAGGGTTTCGTTATATAGATTATCCTTTCTTTAACCCAATTCCTGGTACTAAAGAGAATCCAGCAGACCATTATATTGCAGAAAGTGATATGGTAGTAGATAATAGCTGTAGTGTAAAAGATTTAGTGCGTTTAACAAATAGTTTATCCCATGCATCAGAAAAAGCTGATATCTTATTATTGATTAATAATATAAGTAAAAAGACAGAAATCTATTGTAAGCAGCCAGGAAATGAAAGCAGGTGTACTAATTACAAGGAAATCATAGAAAAAGTAATTCTACAGCCAAGTTTAAAAAGTGAAATAAAGTCTTTAGTGCAAGATATAATTAGACAAGATGGGAGCTGCCAATCACAGAATTTTTATAAGGTAAATAGAAACTATCAAGAAAATAGTGATTACCAAAGGGTGCAAGACATACAGAGAGGTTATTTAATCAATGCAGGGGAAATCTTTATACTATTCTTGCTTTCATTTTTAATGTTCTCCTTACGCACGTTCGTACAACAAATGGGCTCAAGTATCGCTGGTGGTGGATTCAGCGTTTACAATATATCTAGTATGTATCAGGCATCGCCTTTGACTGGCATAATGGAAGGATTCAAACAGCAGTGGCAAAATTTTGCTGGTAGAGGACTTGAGTCTTTAGGCAGTTGGGCTACTCATTTACCGGATAGATTAGCCGGAGGTGCAGCTAATCTGCTGGGGAGAGTACCAAGAGTTGGAGGAGTGCTGAAATACGCTATTGATGTGCCACGTAAATTTGTAGGTGCTACTATTGAAGCAACAAAATTTGCAACATCACCTAAAAATGACGTTGATAAACTTGAGGAAAAGATCTACAGGGCATTTGGAGTTGATAAGGAAGATATTACACACAGAAGGATCGGTAAATATTTAGATTATTATAAAGGATACGTAGGATCACATTTGGGCTATACAATAGAAGATGCTATGAAGTTTACTTGGGAGCATGGCCTTGATTCTATAGGAGTTAGCCGCCGTACAGGAGAAAAAGATGGTTATCCAAATAACTTACTTTTTAGAGCAAAATCGCATAGGCAAGATTTCTTGAATAAGCTTCATGATGACACCATAGGCCGTAAGAGAGAACCAGAAAAAGACAATCCTGATCAATCAAATAAGGTAGAACGAGAGTTAGGCACGGAACTAGTAAGAGATAACCATGATCAGCCACTAGAAGAAGGCGACCCTCTTCGACTACGAGGGGGAGGTCAGCCAGATAAGGTAGTACGAGAACTAAGCACAGAACAAGAAGACAAGCCTAATCAACTACAGCATGATCAGCCAACAGAAGAAGATAAGCCTGATCAATCAAATGAAGTGACACGAAATTTAGGCACGGAACCAAAAGGTTCAGATGAAATTGATGATTTTGGATCTGCTTTTGAAGGTATGGAAAAACGTGCTGAAAGAGAAGGCAGAAGAAATCAAGATAAAGTTTACAACCTCTCACCACTTTTTGAAATGAACACTCCAGAAGCTGTAGAAAAACGTGCTGAAAGAGCTAGAAGAAAAGAAGAAAGAGATCGAAAAGACGAAGTTTATAATCTTAAGCCTTTATTTAAAGAACCAAAAAATCCAGAAGAGTACGTTAAGGCACTTTTTGAAATGAATACCCAGGAAGCTATAAAAAAACGTGCTGAAAGAGAGGAAAAAAGAAATCGAGAAGACAGTAAAAGGAAATTACCGGAACCAATGAGGAAACCAGATGCAAAAGGAGATGAGAAGAGGATTGAAGATGAAGACTAATAAAAATTTCAAAGGCCTTGATTATTATAAATTGCAGCAAGACAAAGATGGCAACATAAAGTTAAATGACTACGACGACATTTTAAATGCGCGTAGGGCAAGGGTAGACTTGTTGCGGGATAACACATCACTTGACAAGGATGTCAATTTTGCTAAATTAAATAAAGCTTTGAGTGAGAAATTTGTAGATAATCATAGTTTATTGTCTGAATTTGATAAGGAAGACAAAGAGATTGTACAAGAAAGGATTAAGGTGTTTAGTATTTTAGAAAGTCTTGAAGACCTTAAAAGCGTGAAAAGTGAAGATCTGTTAGAGGTTAGCTTACTGCTGTCAGATCTTAGCTTCATAGAGAGAAATGTTGTACTAAATACCGATCAGAATTCTGATCTAGCAGGATTTAAAAACCTATTTATTGAAAAAAAAGCATCTGGTGAAGAGTATAGTGAAGAAGAATGTAGAGGCTTTCTTGATAATATAGATAAAATCAATACTATAATTAAGTTAGAGTTAGAAAGCAGAATTGAAGGGCTAAATCATGATGAAAAAAATGATCATGATGATTTACAAGATGAGATTGGTCAAGCAATTAATGCAGCAGGCAAATCAGAAAAAGATAACTGATGAGTCTTGTGTTTGTGTTTTTCTTACAAGCGACTCGATAGCTTCTCTCTATTAAACTGCTAAAGCCATATTGACATTAATCATATAGTATAAATAATTAATTATTTTGGAGCTTATTTAATATGCTACGCATCATTGCAGGCAAATATCGCGGAAGAAAAATAACTACAGGTAAGCATTTAGCTGCACGGCCAACTATGAGTATTGTCCGAGAAGCAATATTTAATATGCTTTCCTCAAGAAAACCTATTTATAACTTGAATGTACTTGATTTATTCTGTGGTAGTGGTTCTTTTTCATTTGAAGCGCTTTCTCGCGGCGCTAAACATGCATTTATGGTAGATTCAGATTATTACAATTTGCAATTGCCTAAAAAAACAGCAAAAGATTTTGGAATTACGGACAATGTTACGCTAATTTGCTGCAGTGCTAACTGCTTACCACAACCTATTTCAAAATGTGACATAGTTTTTATAGACCCACCTTACAATAGCAATCTAGTTGAATCAACGTTGAATGGACTAGCTCACTCAGGCTGGTTAAGTGATGATGCATTGATAATTCTAGAGATTAGGAAAAACGAAGATTTTGAGTGCAATAAAAACTTCAGTATAATCTTGGAACGCACCTACGGTATAGCGAGAATAATTTTTCTTTCTCTATTAACTTGAACTTGCATATACTTTTCATTGATGAGTTCCAGTTCTATTTTCGTCAAGTTTCCGGAGAAATTACTTATTCTGTACTGCCCTAGATCAAAATTTTTATTAAATTCAGAGTCTATTAAATATTCATGTGCTTCTTCAATAAATTTATTTTCTTTTTCTTCGTAACTGGTGTATTTTGTTGTACCATTATTATCCTCACGATAAACTAAATGTTCTTTATGATCAGCATGAATATTTTTATTTTCACAAACCTTTTCAGGATCGTGCTCAAGTACTTTTCTACCAACAATCAATAGCTTATAAGAAATTTCCTATGATTCCTTTTAAGCGAGTTTTGAATTTTTGAAATGTCATGACATTGTTGATACGGTTATCAAGAAACGATAAAGTATCCGCAAAATCTTCTGAATAATCATTGATAAAAAAAAGTATCGTACTTAAGTACACTCCAGCTAATATTGCTCTTTTTGTATAGTATAGTATTTTCTAAAATGAATGATAAATTTCCATTATGGTATTACCAACCAAAAGTTGTAAGTCTGTATATTTA
>NZ_CACTIU010000016.1:0-17586 GCF_902713635.1 Wolbachia endosymbiont of Cardiocondyla obscurior
CTTTTAATCTGCAGATTGGCGAAAGCAAATACAATAGCTTCAGTTTCATGATAAGGGGGCTGGCGGAGTTTGTCAAGGAAGTTTTTCGTTTCTGTGAACCACCTGCTAACCGACAGCTAACATTAACTACCGATATCGTATCTGAAGAAGCCCCCTGGCCATTCTAAAAAATTTAATGCTGAGTACACCTTACTTTTGGCTTCCTCTATAGTGCTCCCTTCTGCTACTATATTTAGCACTCTTCCGCCATCGGAAACTAAGTTACCACTTTCATCGAATTTAGTACCAGCATGAAACACCAACACACCAGGAATGCTTTCAATCTTATCTAATCCTTTAATTACTTCTCCCTTTTGATAATCACCCGGATAGCCTTTACTTGCAACAACTACACAAACTGTAGATTTGTTGTTAAGTTCCACCATTTTGACATTTAACTTTCCTTCTGCAACTGACAACATCAATTTTAACAAATCGCAATTTGAATCAAATCTAGGTAATATAGATTGCGTTTCTGGATCACCGAATCTAACGTTATACTCGAGAAGTTTTGGGCTATCTTTGCAAATCATTAAACCAGCAAAGAGTACTCCTTTATAAGACGTACCCATGTTAACCAATGCTTGAGCTGTAGGGTATATTATTTTTTGGATAATTTTTTGCTCCATGTCCTTACTTATAATTGAAGGTGATGAGTACGACCCCATACCTCCAGTATTTTGGCTTTCATTACTTTCATCAACTCTCTTATAATCTTTTGCACACCCAAGAGTTACTACTTTCAACCCATCAATAAGAGCAAAAAAACTTACTTCTTCTCCAACTAAAAACTCTTCTATGATTATTTCTTCACCTGATTCACCAAATTTTTTCTCCACTAGCATTGAATTTATTGCTGAAAAAGCTTCGCTTTCTGTATTACATATAACCACCCCTTTTCCTGCTGCAATTCCATTTGCTTTCACTACAAGTGGAAACTTTATTTTATTGCTACGTACAAAATCTTTAGCTAACCCTTCATCAACAAAACACTCGTACTTGGCAGTTGGTATACCATATCGTTTACATAGTCCCTTGGTGAAAGACTTCGATCCCTCAAGTTTTGCAGTTGCTTGACTTGGAGCAAAAACATTTATTCCCTCTGCAACTAAATCATCAGCAAGCCCATCAATTATTGGTTGTTCTGGACCAATAACAACCAACTCTATATTTTCTCTCTTGCAAAATTGTGTAACATCCACTGAATTTTGAATATTTACATCCACAAGAGCCCCAAGATCTTTCATAGCTTGGCGACCAGGAGTTACATATAACTCAGTCAAGATAGGAGATTTTTTTAGAGCCCAAAGTAGAGCGTGCTCACGCCCACCAGAACCTATAACCAGAACCTTCATCTTTATTTCCTCGCTTTTCTATATGTCAAAATTATTATTTGCTTATAACAGTATCATTACTCATGTATTTTTGCAACACGTTTGGTATTGCAATCGACCCGTCAGAATTTTGATAATTCTCCATTATGGCAATAATCGTTCTTCCTATAGCTAAAGCTGAGCCGTTTAAAGTGTGAACATATTTTTTTATCTTTTTATCAGTTTCTGAAGAGTATTTAGCGTTCATCCTTCTTGCTTGAAATGCACCACAATTTGAGCAGCTTGATATTTCTCTATATTTATTTTGCCCAGGTAACCATACCTCTATGTCATAAGTCCTTTGTGCAGCAAAACCCATATCGCCACTGCAAAGCAGCATTACTCTGTATGGCAATTCTAATTTTTTTAATATCTCTTCAGCAACACTCGTCATACCCTCAAGCTCATCATTTGATTGGTCTTCAGTTGTGATGCTTACCAACTCCACTTTACCAAATTGGTGTTGCCTTATCATGCCCCTGGTATCGCGACCTGCACTACCTGCTTCTTTACGAAAGCACTCCGAATATGCAGTAAAGCGAATAGGCAGTTCTTTTTCTTCCATTATTTTGTCAGCAACTAAATTTGTTAAAAACACTTCACTTGTGGGAATCAACCTCAATTCGTCGGTAGTTAAATACGAATCGTCAGAAAATTTCGGTAGCTGACCAACATTATACATAGCTTCGTTTTTCACCAAAGCCGGGTGGTACACCTCAGTATAGCCAAATTCATTAACATGCATTTCAAGCATACAATTTATTAGCGCTCGTCCAAGCTTAGCTAACTGTCCTTTTAATATCGTAAATCTTGATCCGGAAATTCTCGCCGCTTGTTCGAAGTCTATTAAACCTAATTTTTCTCCGAGTTCATAATGAGATTCTGGTACAAAATCAAACTGTCTTTTTCCTCCATATCTTCTCACCTCTAAATTAGAGTTCTCATCTGCGCCTATTGGCACATCTTGCGCAGGAATATTCGGCAAGTTAGATAAAACATTCACTAACTTATCCTTTTCTGCTTGTTCTTTTAAGCTGATTGCCTCTATCTCATTTGTGATGCTTTTTGACAACTCTATTTGCTCTTCACAGGGGCTCTTGCTCATTTTAAGCTTTTTTATTTCCTCTGTGATTTCATTGCGCTGCCTATTCAAATCCTGCAGTTTAGTGGTTAATGATCTTTTCTCGTGATCGATTTCTAATATCTCTTCCGCAGTAGATTCTCTAATTCCCCTGCTTTTCATTGCCTTTTCAAATCCTTCAGGGTTTTTGCGTATATATTCTATATCGTGCATATATTGTGCTATTACTAACATTGTTACTGTACTCCAAAAGCTCTTAATATTCAATATATTCTCATACTACTAAAATTATTATGGTTGATTTTTTTGTTAGAATTTGTTAAAATTTAATTAACTTAGCGTTCATAGGGTGTAGTATGTTGGGTATTACAAAAAATAATCAGAAAGAGAGCACTGACTTTGCTGGTGAGGAATTCGTTATCTACGCTACTTGTGTATGCCTAGCAGCCACATTCGCTGCTGGCTGTTTAGGGGCGGTAATAGGATCCCCTCTATTGACCTTTCCACTTGCTATGCTCATCTCTAACCCCGTAGTTTGGGTTTTAATGGGAATAATTCTTACAGTAGCATACAAAATGGTTGTTGAACCTTTATTTTACTTAGCGAAGAACTATATTAATGGAAAAAGAGCTTCAAAGGGGGAAAAGAGTGAAGAAAAAGATACAGAACTACAAGATTTGCAAGGCAAGACTCCAGAAAAGCAAGCAAGACCGAAAACTCCTGATAGGGATAGTGGTATTTTTGACTGCAAAGAAAATAAGGATTCTTTTGTATATAAGACAAATAAAAAAGAAGATTATAAATTTTGGTTAAGTAATTTTGATATTGCAGAGATTGCAAAAAGTTACTATGGATGGATGCCATATCGTAAAAAAGGTCACAGGGAATTTTCCAAAGGAGTGTTCTTTTCTTGCCTCGATAATCTTACATCTTTTCTGGGGAACCGATTGCAAGAATATAAAGATAAAGTAAAAGGGGATAACAATTTAGTATTATCTTCAATTCTTAACTTAAATAACAATCATTGGGTAACATTGGTTATTTCTCATGATGAAAAGAGTAAAAAGTTTAGAGCATATTATTGCGATTCATTTGGTGAACCATTACCAGAAGAGGTATCAAGTGCGCTACAGAAAACTCTAGGAATAGACAATAGTAGTATTAGAAACTCAAAAGCTAAACAACAAGATGATAAGTATAATTGTGGAATATTTGCCTTAGAGAATGCTAAGAAAATTACAGATATGCTGAAAGCAGGCAAATCGTTTGATGAAATTGATGATCAGCTAAAATATGAACTTAGTTCAGAGCAATTAATAGAGAAGAGAAAAGAATTTGCAAAAGCGTTGAAAAAGGATGAACAAAGCAGGGCTGGCACGCCAAGCCCTGTATTAGGTAGTCCAGGAAATATAAGTCGTAAAGATAGCGGAGTAAGTTTAGATTCAGTAGAAAGTAAGCAAACAAAAATTGTTCAATATAATACTACAGGTGATGGCAACTGCTTTTTCCATGCGGTATTTGGTGATAATAGCTCTGGTCAATATAAAACTGAAAAAGCACAAGATATGAGAATGGAATGGCACAAATTTTTAAGTCAATTTAACTCTTTGAATGATCCAAGGATGCCTGAGTTATTGAAGGGACAGATGCAGAAAGTTTTTGGTGCATTCTTAGAAAATCCAAATCATTTGATTGGTATGTCGGACTCAATAAAAGATTTGGTTCAGCATACAAACAGACGGGTAGAGAAGATCAAAAAAAAGACTAATAAATTAATAAAAAAGTTATGTTGTCTTACAACATTAAAAGAAAATGAAGTTATAGGTGATTTAAGAAGCATTAGTGCTAGTAATCTCAATATTAGTGAAAGAAAATATGATAGAAATTATAATAGTGATACTGCAGCAAATTCTTTTCTCAATGGCAAATCCATTTATAGATCTTATCTAGAGGCAATCAGCAGCCAAAGTTACCATGTTTTCATAGAAGAAATTTCTATCTTAGCTTCGCTGGCTAATATTGAAATTGACGTCTACTATAAAAATAATGGTAATGATGTAAATACATTGTTTCTGCCAAATGCGGGAATGATAAATGAAGGTTATCAGCAGAACAACGAGCTATGGGGAAATAAAGAACAAGAAACGGTATACTTGGCACCTGGTCATTATGAGAGAGCTGAGATAGTAGAGGTAGAGCCTTCTCTTATGGAAAAAGTAAGTTCGGCTATACAAAGTGTTGTAACAGTATGTGTAAATGCGCTAGGTTTGAACACATAGAATATATGTCCCTACAAGTAGGAAATTTGACAATTGATTCTCCAGTTATTTTAGCTCCAATGTCTGGAGTGACTGATTATCCGTTTAGAAGTATTGTGAAGAAACTTGGTGCAAGTTTGTTAGTTTCAGAGATGATCGCAAGCAGAGCTATGATTATGCAAACTCGCCAGAGTTTGCAAAAAGCAAAAGTCGATGCATTAACTGCTGTGCAGCTTGCTGGGTGTGAGCCAGATGTTATGGCGGAGGCTGCAAAATTAAACGAGGACATGGGAGCAAAAATTATAGACATAAACTTTGGTTGCCCTGTTAAAAAAGTTGTAAACGGTTATGCAGGATCAGCGCTAATGCGTGATGAGAAAAAAGCCGCTGAGATAATTGAAGCTGTGGTCAAAGCAGTGAATATGCCAGTTACGGTGAAAATGCGCACTGGATGGAACGATGAAAATCGCAATGCCCCGAGACTTGCGAAAATTGCCGAAGACTTAGGAGCAAAAATGATCACTGTGCATGGAAGAACAAGAGCGCAGCTTTATAATGGTCAAGCAGATTGGAAATTCGTTAGAAATGTTAAAGAGCAAGTGAAAATTCCAGTTATAGTAAATGGCGATATTAAAAATTTAAATGATATTCAGAATGCTCTCAAAGAATCTGGAGCAGACGGAGTGATGATAGGTCGTGGTGCCTACGGTAAACCTTGGCTGATTAATCAAGCAATGAACTTTCTCAGTGGAAGTGAAACTTCTGAGCCAACAGCTTCAGAGAGATTAAGCATCATACTCGAGCATTACGACAATATTCTTGAGTACTATGGAAATGACACAGGAATAAAGATGGCCCGCAAACACATAGGTTGGTACAGTAGCGGGCTTCAAGGCTCATCTGAATTTCGTGTGAGAGTAAATAACATGACAGATAGCACAGAAGTGAAAGAAAATATTATTGGCTTTTTTGGTCAAGAGACACACTAGCTGTACTCAATTCGACTGATCGTATGCCACTACGCTCTCTTCCTCACCAGAGTGTAAATGACAACCATTATCCATCAACCATTCCTCGTCATAAGTTTCAATATCAAAATATTTTTCATATTTATCCACATTATCACAAAGTGAAAGTGCTCTGATCTTATTCATAATCAAACCTGTACCAGCAGGAATTAATCTTCCTACTATAACATTTTCTTTTAATCCACTTAAAGGATCACTCTTCCCGCAGAATGCTGCTTCTGTAAGTACTTTTGTTGTCTCTTGGAAAGAGGCAGCAGAAATAAAGGAGCTAGTTTCAAGACTTGCCCTAGTAATCCCCTGCAGAATAGGAAGATAATGAGTAGACCGTTTGCCAGAGTTACTCATAGCATCATTTTCCCTATCAACTTCCAGCTTGTCAATGCTTTCGCCAACCAAGTACATAGTATCACCAGGATCAGTAATTTCCACTTTTTGTAGCATTTGTTTTAAGATCACCTCTAAATGCTTATTGTCTATACGAACACCCTGCAATCTATAAACTTGCTGTATTTCAGAAATCATATAGTGCGCTAAAGCTTCTAACCCAAGCACACGTAAAATATCATGGAGATCAGGGTCACCATCCATCAATAGATCACCTTTACGTACAAAATCACCTTCATTGACTATTACATGCTTACTTCTTGATACCAAATATTCAACTGGAGAAATTTGTTCATCTACAGGTTTAATTAATATACTGCGTTTTCCTCTACGGTCTTTTTCAGAAAACGCTACATAGCCATCTATCTCACTAACAATAGCATGCTCTTTAGGACGACGTGCTTCAAATAACTCTATAACCCTCGGTAAACCACCAGTAATATCACGAGTTTTAACTGACTCTCTTGGTGTTCTTGTAATAACATCACCTGCATGAACCTTCTGGCCATCTTGTACATTGAGCACTGCACCGATTGGTATAAAATAACATGCTTCAACGCCACTTGCGAGTGTCATTACTTTACCATTATCGTCAAGCAGCACAATACGAGGACGTAAATTAGCTCCACCAGAATGCAATTTCCAGTCTTTTACTACTTTGCTTGATATTCCTGTAGATTCATCCATCACTTCAGTGATCGAAATTCCATCTTTTAAGTCCTGATAAGACACTGTACCAGTCTTCTCCGTGATAATAGGCAATGTATAAGGATCCCATTCCGCAACTTTATCGCCAATTTTTACTGACCCACTCTCATCTACATAAAGCTTAGCGCCGTAAGGTACACTGTGCTTCAACTTCTCACTACCAAGGCTATCAATCAACACGACTTCACAGGAACGGCTTATCACAATTTTATTTCCGTTTCTATCTATAATTATATTACTATTGTTTAACTTTATTTTAGCATTAATAGAAGCTATAATATTCGAGGATTCAACGCCTCTAGTCATTACTCCACCTATATGAAAAGTACGCATCGTTAACTGAGTACCTGGCTCTCCAACAGATTGAGCAGCTATAACACCAACTGCTTCACCTATTGAAACAATTTTACCAGTTGCAAGGTCTCTTCCATAACATAAAGAACATACACCAGGACTTATTTCACAAGTTAAAGGCGATCTAATTTTTACAACATCAAGACCTGCAATGCTGATTTGCTTTACTTTATCCTCATCAATTAATTCCCCTGCTTTTACTAATAATTCTTTTGTCACTGGGTTATATATATCATTTGCAGCTGTTCTACCCAGCACAACACTCTCTAGAGATGCAACTATAGTACTTCCTTCAACTGTAGCTCTCACAACAAGACCATTTTTTGTTTTACAGTCATGCTTTGTAACTATGCAATTTTGAGATACATCAACTAAACGACGAGTTAAGTATCCAGAGTTTGCAGTTTTAAGTGCAGTGTCAGCTAAACCTTTACGCGCACCGTGAGTAGAATTAAAGTATTCAAATACGTTCAATCCTTCACGGAAATTAGAAATTATAGGTGTTTCTATAATCTCACCAGAAGGTTTGGTCATGAGCCCTCGCATTCCTGCTAGCTGTTTCATCTGTGAAGTAGAACCCCTTGCACCAGAGTTAACCATCATATACACTGAGTTGTACTTACTATTTCCATCATATATAGATATTGCTTTTAACATATCATTAGCTATCATATCCGTACACTTAGACCATTCATCTATAACCTTGTTATACCTCTCACTTCTAGTTATTAGCCCATCTTGATATTGCATAGAGAATTTCTTAATTTCACCCCTCGCGTGATCAACATGTGTAGCTTTAGTTTCAGGTATAACCATATCACAACGACCAAAAGAGACACCAGAAAATGTGGCATACTCAAAGCCAAGTACCATTAATTTATCAGAAAATGCCACTGTAGCACTTTGACCACAGTTACGATATACCAAATCAACTATACCAGTTATTTCCTTGACTGTTAATATCTGATTTATTAGATCGAAGCCTAGATTCTCATGCTTAGGAAAAATTTGCCATAATATTAAACGGCCAGGAGTTGTACAAACAGTTTTATAGTGAGTTTCACCGCTGCTATTAATATACTCCATCCTATACTTTATACTAGAATGAATATGTAAAGTACCATCACTCAAGGAATGCTCAACTTCACAAAAAGCACCAAAAGATGGTAAATTATCTTCCTTAGGTTCTTGTAAAGTCAGATAATATATACCAAGTACTATATCTTTACTAGGAACTATAATCGGTCTGCCATTAGAAGGACTTAAAACGTTATTAGTGGACATCATCAACACCCTAGCTTCAAGCTGAGCTTCCAATGAAATTGGCACATGCACTGCCATTTGATCACCATCAAAATCAGCATTAAACGCCGTACAGACAAGCGGATGAAGCTGTATTGCTTTGCCTTCAATAAGGATTGGCTCAAAAGCCTGAATACCAAGTCTATGTAGCGTAGGCGCTCTATTCAACAAAACAGGATGCTCTTTTATTACCTCTTCAAGCATATCCCAAACTTCTGGTTTTTCTGCTCTTATCAACTTACTAGCAAACTTAATAGTTGGAGCCATACCATACATCTTAAGCTTTGAGTAAACAAAAGGTTTGAATAGTTCAAGAGCCATTCTTTTTGGTAATCCACACTGATTTAGTTTCAAAGTTGGACCAACAACTATTACAGAACGTCCAGAGTAGTCTACCCTTTTTCCTAAGAGGTTCTGGCGAAAACGACCCTGTTTTCCTTTTAACATATCACTAATGGACTTTTTATATCCAACAGCACCAGCTTTATTTACCAAAGTATTACGACGACTATTATCAAAAAGAGAATCAACTGCTTCTTGTAACATCCTTTTTTCATTACGAATCATAATCTCAGGAGGATTTAAGCTCAACAATTTCCTCAACCTGTTATTTCTATTAATAATAGTCCTATAATGATGATTCAGATCAGAAACTGCAGGACGACCACTCTCAAGCGATACCAAAGGACGCAAATCAGGTGGTAAAATAGGTATAGTTGTAAGTATCATCCACTCAGGCCTATTTCCAGATTTAATGAAGTTTTCAACAATACGCAATCTCTTTATAATTTTCTTTCTTCTTATCTCAGAAGCAACAGATTCTAATTCTAGTCTTAAATCCTTCCTAATTTCATGTAAATCAAGGCGCGTTAGCAACTCTCTTATAGCTTCAACACCTTGCATAGCTACAAAACTATCGATCCCATAGCTATCTTTAGCTTCATTATAAGCTTTTTCACTAATAATCTCACCTTTTTCAAAAGGCGAAACAAGAGGATCTATTACGATATAATTATCGCTATATAAAATATTCTCAATATCTCTGAGAGACATATCCAATAATGCTCCAATTCTTGAAGGAAGCGATTTCAAAAACCATATATGAGCAACAGGAGATGCAAGCTCTATATGACCCATCCTTTCTCTTCTTACTTTAGAAGATGTAACTTCTACTCCGCATTTTTCGCATATGCGACCTCTGTGTCTTCTTTTTTTGTATTTTCCACATAAACATTCATCGTCATTGACAGGGCCAAAAACCTTAGGGCAAAATAATCCACCTTTCTCAACTTTGAACGTACGATAATTTGCAGTTGAAACATCTTCTATCTCACCACAAGATATACGCTTAATACTTTCAGGGCTAGCAATCGATATGCTAACCTCATTAAAAGGTTGTGCAATGTTAGTGTGAGATATATCTTCAATCACTACATCATTTTGCTTTAAATCTACATTTAAACATAAAGAACGTAGTTCTTTTATCATCACATTAAAGGATTCAGGAATTCCACATTCAAAATTACTGTCACCTTTTATTATCGATTCATAAATCTTAACTCTACCATTAATATCATCAGACTTCACAGTTAACATTTCCTGCAAAGTATAAGCAGCACCATAGGCTTGTAATGCCCAACATTCCATTTCACCAAAACGCTGACCACCAAAATGAGATTTTCCTCCAAGAGGTTGTTGAGTAACCAAACTATAAGGCCCTACTGAACGCGCATGAATTTTACCATCAACCAAGTGGTGCAACTTAAGCATGTACATGTAACCAACTGTAACCTTGCGGTCGAATTTTTCACCACTGCAACCGTCATATAATACAGCTTGTCCAGAGTTATCTAAACCAGCAAGTTCAAATAATTTTGCTATTTGTTCATCTTTTGGACCCTCAAATACAGGTGCAGCAACAGGAACGCCATCACGTAATTTGCGTGCAAATTCAATGAGATTATTATCACTAATATTACGAATATCATTACAGATAGATACGTTACTGCCATAGCTATAAACCTCAATCAGGAAGTTACGTAAATTGCTGTATGAACTTTTACAAGAGTTCAAATAGTTCTCTACTAACTCATTCAACTCGTCATTTAGTGCATTCTTATTAGGTGTATTTAAAACAGAAGCCGTTATTTCATCATCATCAATATTTTCAATTTTTTTATTATCAAGGTATGCTACTGCAAATTGTGTAAAATTATCATCGTTAAGGGACCTAATTCCCTTGCAAAAAGCACTTTTGATCTTATTGATCTCATCGAGAATATTACTTACCTTTTCCCCTAATTTTCTACAAGCCCAACCTACATGCGTTTCCAGTATTTGCCCTACATTCATTCGTGAAGGAACACCAAGAGGGTTAAGAATAATATCAACAGGAGTACCATCTTCCAAATAAGGCATATCTTCCACTGGCACAACTCGAGAAATCACACCTTTATTTCCATGTCTACCAGCCATTTTATCCCCTGGTTGCAGACTATGTTTCACAGCAATGAAAACTTTTACTGACATCGACACACCTTGAGGCAGGTCATAACCTTCATGTAATTTTTCTACTTTTCGCTTAAACTGTGCTATTGCATGTGATACTTTTTCATCAAAATCTTTTTTTAAGCTCTTAACTTGCTCAGAAATGGATTGGTTTTTTAATCCTATACCCCACCATTGCTCACGTTCAATAGAGTCAAATTTTTCTCGATCTTGAGAACCAGAATTAATAAGAAGTTTCTTCAGTTCATCATAGAAATATTCACTAGTAACATTGATTATATAATCTCGCTCTTCCTCAAAGTCATTTATCTCTTTTTGTTTGATGAGTAATGCCCTTTCATTTTCTTCAACCCCCCTGCGTGTAAAGACTTGTACATCAATTACTGTCCCTTCAACATCTGGAGATGTATATAAAGAGGAATCCGCACAATCGAATGACTTTTCACCAAAAATTGTCATTAATAACTTCGTTTCAGGAGGCAATGAAAGAGAAGGTTTAGGTGTAACTTTACCTACCAAAATATAGCCTGGACCAACTCTTGTACCAATTTTCACTATACCACTATCATCCAAGTGATATAGATTTTCTTCATTAACACCAGGTATAGCACGAGTTATTTTTTCTGATCCTAAAGGGGTATCATGTACAACACAGTCAAATTCTTCTATATGAATAGAAGTAAAGAGATCTTTTTTAACAACTTCACTAGAAATAATAATAGAGTCTTCAAAATTATAACCTTGCCAAGACATAAAAGCGACTAGCAAATTTTTACCAAGCGCCAACTCACCACTGTTAATTGCAGGACCATCAGCTATTACATCACCCTTTTTAACATAATCACCTACGCACACTAGCGGTCTTTGATTAATACAAGTATTATGGTTAGAACGCTGAAATTTCCTTAGATGATAAATATCTACGTCCAAGTAGTTAACCCTTTCTTTATCAAAAGCACGTATAACTATAGAGTTACTATCAGAACTATCAACTATGCCATCGCGTTTTGCTAAAACTACAGCACCAGAGCCAGAAGCTACAAAAGACTCCATACCAGTAGCAACCAGAGGAGCGGTAGGCTTCAATAAAGGTACGGCCTGACGTTGCATATTTGAGCCCATTAATGCTCTATTAGCATCATCATTTTCTAAAAATGGAATCAAGGAAGCTGCAACTGATATTACCTGCTTAGGAGATACGTCAATGTAACTAACTTGGTCGCTACTTACCATGACGAAGCTACCAGCATATCTACAGTATAGCATGTCATCAACAAAGCAATTATTTTCATCAAGCTTTACGCTAGTGTCAGCTATATGATGTGAGCCTTCGTCTATAGCAGAAAGATACTCAATTTGATCAGTAACAACCCTATTGACTACTTTTCTATAAGGGCTTTCAATGAAACCATATTTATTAATACGCGCGTATATAGCTAAGCTGTTGATTAACCCTATATTTTGCCCTTCAGGAGTCTCAATAGGGCAAATTCTTCCATAATGAGTTGGATGAACATCACGCACCTCAAATCCTGCCCGTTCTCTTGTTAAACCGCCAGGACCTAACGCGGATAACCTTCTTTTATGTGTTATTTCAGATAACGGATTAGTCTGATCCATAAATTGAGATAATTGAGAAGAATTGAAGAAATCTCTTAAGACATTAGTTAACACTTTTGGATTAATAAAATCAGATGGAGAAACTTTATCTAAACTAGAAGTGGACATAGAATCAACTATTGCGCGTTCCAATTTCAACAACCCAGTTCTAAATTGATTTTCTATAAACTCTCCAACTGATCTTACTCTTCTGTTTCCTAAATGATCAATATCATCTACAGATCCTTGACCGTCACGTAACAATACTATTTTTTTCACAATTTCAATAATATCTTCATGCGTTAAAACAGTTAAATCCTCATCATAATTTAATCCAAGGTAAGAGTTAAGCTTCAACCTACCAATGTTAGACAAATCATAATATTCCGGACTGAAGAAAAGATTACGGAAAAACTCTTCTACTATCTCTAAAACAGGAACTTCACCAGGACGCAAAACTCTATATATTTCATATAGTGCATCCTGATAAGACATGTTTTCATCTAAGAAAAGCGTATTTAATATATAAGGTCCAACAAACAAATTATCTATGTTCAACACTGATATTTCATCTACAGATAATAACTCAAGCTTCTTTATGTCTTCCAGCTTTATAGATTCACCAGCAGATAAAATTTTCGTAGAGCTAGCACTATCCATTAAATCTTCTGCGAGGAATAAACCACATATAGAATTAAAAGGAACCAGATACTCTTTCAATTCATTATCATATAGCTTTTTAGCTAGTCTTGAGGTAATACGAACGTTAGCTTTAAGCAGCACATTACCTTCAATATCCATTAAGTCGAAAGGCAGCCTCACTCCTTTAAATTTATCAGGAACAAAAGGCACTTTCCAACCATCTTTATGTTTTACATACTTTATTTTCTCATAAAATCTATCGAGTATATCATTATTTGATAGACCCAACGCCTTTAATAAAACTGAAATTGGCAATTTTCTTTTTCTATCAACACGAAAATACAAATGGTCTTTAACATCAAATTCAATATCAAGCCAAGAACCCCTATAAGGAATAATTCTAGCAGAATAGATCAATTTACCAGAATTGTAAGTTTTTCCCTTATCGCTATCAAAAAATACACCAGGAGACCTATGCATTTGTGAGACGATAACTTTTTCCACACCATTAATGATGAAAGTGCCCTTATCAGTCATCATAGGCAACCCACAAAAGTGGACTTTCTGCTCTTCTATAGATTTTACAACGGTTGCAAGTTTAGAATGATCTCCACTCTCTTTAATCGATTTATATTCATCAAGAGAAATACCATCCTGCATAACAACAAGACGTATAGAAGCAATAACCTGAGCAGAAAAAGTTACACCACGCTTTATACACTCAGATTCATCATACTTAGGATCATCTACCCTACAACTTATAAACTCAATAGTAGCCCTACGCAAAGGATCATTTATTGGAAAGATTGTATGAAAGATAACTTCAAGTCTTTCATTACCCTTATTCTTAGGAGTAAAAGAATCATATGATTCTTTTTGAACCTTAACCAAATCCAATAAAGAATCTTTTAAATCAATCGACCTAGAATAAGAAACTCTAGGAACAAAAGCACCAGAAGCGTACATATAAGAAGAATCAACCATTAAAATACCCCAAACTAATTAAAAGAGCTATATCAATATAAAATTAATACATTAAATATTATTCAAGCTCCACTTTAGTTGCTCCTGCTTCAATAAGTTTTTGCTTGATTTTTTCTGCTTCGTCTTTAGGAACATTAGCAGTCAAATCTTTAGGTAAAGATTCAACCAACTCTTTTGCTTCTTTTAAACCCAATGTAGAATTAACCTCTCTCACAGCTTTAATAACTCCTATTTTTTTACTCGCATCAATTTCTTTAATCACAACTTTATACTCAGCTTTTTCTTGAGCAGCAGGAGCAGCAGCATTATCACCAATAAGCGCCCCAGCACCAACAGCTCCACCAAGAAAAGAACCAGCAGGCAACCCTATTTTCTCTTCTAAAACTTTTACAAGTTCAGAAGCCTCTAATAGGTTTAAAGATAATATTTTATCAACCAAATCACTTGTTACATTACTCATAATTACCACCTTACTTAACAACAAATTTATTTTTTAGAACTATAATAATCCAAAACTCTCATAAGCCTCATAGAAGATGAATTAATAGACAACGCTAACCGAGCAGGAATATCATAAGATATTAAACGCATAATTTTAACACGCAATTCATCCAGAGAAGGCAACTTAGCCAGTTTATTAACATCTTCCACTGTTAACAATTCATTTAAATGAGCTGCGCAAATCACAGACATTTTTTCTTTGTTAGCATTAGTAAAATCAACTATTAATTTTGCAGCTTCTACTATGCCACTAGAGTATATAATAGCAACAGGACCGGAAAATTTGCCTGATAAATAAGAGAATTTACCAGTCCTTTCCAAAGCCAAGCGTGCTAGAGTGTTTTTAACTACTAATACCCCACCTGCTATAGACTTCAGACTATTCCTCAGAGTTAATGAATCATTAGCATTTATAGATTTAAAATTTACTAATATCAAGAAATCATTATTTACAAATACGTTTATTGTGCTCTGTATAAATTCATCCTTATCTTTACGCTTCACGGTATCACTCCCTTAAATTATATCTTCCACTTTGCCTATCTTATAAGCTTTACCCATAGTTGAATTTAAAAAAACACCCTTAAAGTAAATTCCTTTCGCAGAAATAGGTTTATTATCTTTAATTACTTTAAGAAAGGCTTTTAAATTTTCTAGCAAGTCATCAATATCAAATTTAATATTTCCTAATTTACCATGAATAACACCATTTTTATCTGTTCTAAATTTTACCTGACCAGACTTAATGGTTTTAATAGCTTCTGCAATGTTAGAAGTCACAGTACCAAATTTAGGGTTAGGCATCAGCCCTTTAGCACCCAATACTTTTGCAATAGGAGTGATTTTTGCCATAAAATCAGGAGTAGTAATGCACCAATCAACATCTAACTTTCTACCTTTTTTTATTTCTTCAACTAAATCCTCTCCTCCTGCAATATCAGCACCAGCTTTTTCAGCTTCTAATAAATGTTTATCTTGAGCGAAAACAGCTACTTTAATATTCTTCCCGATACCTTTAGGCAAAACTACTGTACCACGCACCTGCTCTTCAGATTTACGTGAATCTACGCCTAAATTGACCGCAATATCAACTGATTCATTAAATTTTGCTGAAGCAGACTCAACAATCTTCTTCAAACACTGCTTAGGATTATCATTATATGTATTCATTTACCTAACCTTCCACAACTTCTATACCCATAGATTTTGCAGTGCCTACAACCATTTTCACTGCTGAATCTTCATTATCCACTTTCATATCAACCATCTTGCACTTTGCTACTTTAATTATAGCAGACATAGGTAATTTAGCCACTAATTCTTTACCAGGATTACCAGAACTTTTACTTAATTTAGCCTCCTGCTTAAGTAAATAAGCCACAGGCGGACCGCTGACAGTAAAATCATGAGAGCGATCATCCTTTATGGAAATTCGCACTGTTACTAAATCGCCTACTTTATAATTAGCGTTAGCAGCACTAGTAACTTTATTAAAAGCTTCACAAAACTTAGGAACAGGTATACCACGTGGACCAAGTACTGAAGCAATTTTCGGTCCTGGAACTGCTTTCCCAGCTTCCATAAGTAAGTTAATCTTAGCAACTATAACACTCATAATTAATCCTCTATTTTCTCTACTTGAGCCAGATCAAGCTCTATTATTGTCGGCTTACCTAAAATCGATACTTCCACATTAATAATTTTTTTCTCATCGTTTACCATATTTACCTTACCAGTAAAATTTTGAAAAAGACCATCATTAATTTTCACTTTTTCACCTTTTTCATAACCATAACCTAACTTCTTTGTCTCTTGAGCATTATAAAGTGCATTACACATTGAGTGAATCTCATCATCCAAAATCACCTTTGGAATATTACCGTTTTTCAAAAATCCATAAACCTTAAGAGATTTTGGTATATTATTGATAAAATTCAATACTTCATCGCATAAATTCACGTATAAAAAGACATAACCAGGAAAGCATTTCCTTCGTGTAGCAATTTTCTTAGATTTCAACTCTACTTCACTTAGCTCTTCATATGGAATAAAAACTTCCTTAAAGTAATCATTAACACCCAATCTCATAGAATTTTCCAATATATGTTGGCGCACTTTCTCTTCACAATTGGAAGCAACTCTCAAGATATACCATTTATATCTATTAAATTCTTTACACTTTAAACTTATCTCATCATCTGAAATCATCTCAAAATCACCAGATTCGCCACTGCAGAATCCAGGCGTTTGATTCAAAATATTTTTGCTTTCATCACACAGATGCATATATACATACACTTCACATAATTCTTTTATATCAGACTTTGAATTACATACCGTTTGATAAGGAATAAACACTTCCTTAAAATAAACAGCATTACTTACCAATTCGCGTATGTTTTGCTCATATCCATAATCAACTTTAATGATATACCATTTATATTCACATTCCATAAATAATTCCAAATAAAGCCTTAATTACGTAAAGAGACATAAAATCCACAAAACAGAAGAAAATCGAAAAGCATAATATAACAATCATTACAACAAATAGAGATGACAACACCTCCTGTTTCTTTACCCAAGCAATTCTTCGTATTTCTTGCTTTATATCACAGAAAAAACCACACAAACTTTTTAACATTTCCACCACAACATTAATGCAGGAGCGATAGGAATTGAACCTACAACCTCTGGTTTTGGAGACCAGCGCTCTACCAATTGAGCTACACTCCTATAACTCAAACTCTCACTCCAAAATTTCAGAAACAACACCAGAACCAACAGTTCTACCGCCTTCTCTTATCGCAAAACGCAATCCCTTA
>NZ_CACTIU010000017.1:0-17312 GCF_902713635.1 Wolbachia endosymbiont of Cardiocondyla obscurior
CTTAAATCCACACTATACGCCATTATAACTCAAATAGCTTATTATACCTTTATCATTTACTTTGGGAAGTACTATATTTCCTTATCTGGTAATTTTGAGCGGAATTCCTTGATTACTTCGCGTATTATTCTATTGATATTACTCATGCTTATTCCTAATTAATATGTTAGTATTTTTATAAATTAAGTTATTATATTAAAATTCTTTCATGGATTTCAATATTAGCTCCGCACTACTTGTAGTTTTTGTAATGGGTCTGCCAATGACGATATAATCAGCTCCTGAATTTATTGCTTCTTTTGGTGTTGCTGTTCTTTTTTGGTCGTCATGACCTGGATCTATACGAATTCCTGGAGTAATAATTTTAAAGTCTTCACCGCATTCTCGGCGCACTTCCTGAGCTTCCAATGCAGAACAGACTATTCCATAGAGTCCAATCTTTTTTGCAAGCTTTGCAAGCAAAATTACCTGTGATTTTACTTCTCTTGCTACTCCAAGCTCGTTTAAATCCTCATTGCTCATACTAGTTAGCACTGTCACTCCAATCAGCTTTATTTTTGTGCCTTGCACTACACTTAGCGCTTCTTCAAGCATTTTTGTCCCACCGCTGATGTGCAGAGTTAACATTTCAACGTTCAGGACTTTTATTACTTCAACTGTTTTAGCTACAGTGTTTGGAATGTCATGCAATTTCAGATCTAAAAAAATTGGTACATTGCATTTTGCAACTTCTTGCACTCCAGAAAGACCTTGAGCAGCAAAAAATTCTAATCCCAGCTTTACCATGCCAACTTTACCACGCAGAGTATTAACTAGAGAAATAGCCTTATTTAAATCTTGTGTATCCAGTGCACATATTATTGGGTTCATTATCTTGCATGATTTATTTTATAATAAGACTATAAGACTAATTGTTGTGTTTTGCAAATACCTTCACTCTGATTACGTTCATAAGATTCTGTCAATAGTGAATTTGGCAATTTGATCGGAGTGGATGAGCGACTTGCATATCCAAGATCCTCCAGTAAACAATCAAACGTTTCCTCTGATGGTGATTCACATCTAGAATCTTCACCTAGCGTGAATTGCATAATTTCCTTCAATATAAACTTTATTTTTTGAGTCTCCTGTAATATTATTTTTCTACTACGATCTCCGATCGCTTCATTATTGTTTACCAATTTTTCTACCTTGTCTACCACAGATTCTAACATTTCCGGTAAATAACCCTTTTTCTCTTCTGCATTTCTCAACAAATCTTCTTCAAGTTGTTCTATTTGACTGTCTCGCTCTAAAAGTAAATTTTTTAAACCTTTTACCTCATTGTTACAATCTTTTCTTATTCCGTCTAACTCAAAAGACTGATTTTCAATTAAACCATTTGCTTCATCTAACTCGTCAAATTTCTTTTCCAATTTTTTAGATAAATTTTCCTTTTCTTTATTGATTTTTCTGATTTCACATTTTAGGTCATCTAATTTTGTATGCAACTTTTTTTCTTCCTCATATAATATATCTCTTTCTTTATAAAGTGTGTCTTCTTTCTTACGTAATATATCTCTTTCTTTATAAAATTTGTCTTCTTTCTCGTATAACTCCCTTATTTCTTTACGTAATTTTTCTACTTCCTCATTCAATTTTTTATTTTCTAATTCTTTGCATTGATTATTGTCTATTTTCCCTTTCAATTCTGTTATACGTTCTTCTTTTTCTTGTAACTGTTCACGTAAACACGAGATTTTAAGATGTAATTCTTCTTCTCGTGCAACAAGCTTATCTATTTCCTCTTTTGTTTTGTCCAATTCATTGTCTATTTCAAACGTACGATTCTTTGCTGTTTCTAATTTTTTCTCTAAAGATTTTTTTTCTTCAAGAAGAGATTCTCTCTCAACTTCTGACTCATTTACTTTCTGATTCAATTTTTTTGCTCTCTTGTCTAAATTTTGCTTCTCTCTAGTTAATTCATGTAATTGATTCTTCACTTCTTTGTTTGCAGCTTCTTCAGCTTCCTTTCCTAGAGTTATTTTATTTTCCAACTCTTGCTCTTTCTGAGCGAATTTATTTCTCTCAACCTCTATTTTTTTATTATTACTAATTATTTTATACGAAAGTGCAAGCACCAAAACAGATAATGTAGCTAAAGCAAGAATTAGAGGAAGAGGCACATTAGAAGTTACAATAAGCGCTAAAGATGTAAGTAACGTAAGAGTAGCTAAGGAACTAGCTACAAAATAAAATGCATTAGCCTCACTAAGCAAATTGCTCATTACTCCCCTCCCCCCCACGTTCAGCAGTCTTGTATATATTTATTAAAATTCTCTTATCTGTGGAGGGGAGTATTTATTTTTATCCTGCACCTACAACAAACTTCCCATCTTCAGTCTGCTAGCTAAAAATGGCTAAGGTTTTATGTATCCAGTGTACAACTGTACTCAAAATGTGTGGTAGCTATTGGTTGGGGTAGAACATATACTGGTATATCCAGAATCACATGAAGCATCATTCAGCTTTTTACATGGCGATCTTATTGGAGTGGATATATAAGGTGGTTTTGGTTTCGGGAACTGTTTATTAACAGACTCATTTTCACCTATTCTTTCAAGTTCTGATAAATGTTCACTGCTTATATCTGAAGAAATGGAATGACTTTGCTCGTCTTCCTGCCCAATTACTGCTTGCAGAAGTTCAACTTTTCTTTCCAAATCAGATTTATGTCTTCTTAATTTACTGCATTCGTCACCCAAATATTTTTCGCTACTTTTCAACTCACTGTTATTATTGCGCAACTTTTCATTTCCTTTTCTTTCTTGATCCAAAAGTTTTTTTAACTTTCCGATCTTATCAAGATTTTCAGTTTTTTCCTCTTCTAATTCCTTGCGTCGTTTTTCTTTTTGTTCTAAATCTGCAGCTAGCTGGATCGTTTCTTGCGCTTTTTCATTTAACTCTTTTTTCAATCGTCTTTCTCTTTTTACTACATCCCTTAATTCAGATTGTGAACAAGAAATTTCGCCTTTTTCTTTTCTTAACTGCGCTGCTAATTCTCCTACTTTTTTCCTTTTCTTTTCTAAACATGTTTCCAATTCTGTTATTCTTTCTTCTAATAAAAGAGCTAAAATTCCTTCATATTTTAATTCATCTAACTGCCTTTTTAAGGAATCTACTTCTTTTTGAGGTTGAGATAATTTCTCAATTAAATAATTGATTCTTTCTTTTAATCTTGCATTTTTATTACATAATTCTTGGTGTTCAAGAGAAAGCATCTCCTCCTTATGTTCTAACTGACCTTTTACTTTTGCTTCCAATTCTACATTATTACTAATTATTTTACATGAAAGTGCAAGCACCAAAATAGAAAGTATAGACAAACTCAAAGCAATAGGAAGAGCTACATTAAAGGCTGCAACTGAAGACAAGAACTTAACATAAGGGGCAACAGCAAGTGTCCCAGACGCAAGCAATACCAAAGTAGCAAGAGCACCAGCTATAAGATATGGTGCATTGGTTTTACTATACAAATCCCTCATTATTCCCTCATACTAATAATGATTACAATAGCATGGATATTAAAGGAAGTAAAGCTATAAAAATCAGTATAAGTCTATATTCACTATGTATTTTCCGTCTTCAGTTTCAAGCTCAGACTGCATCCACTCTATCGTTTCCGCATTGCAAACTGCCTGCAAATCATCCTGTGCAGATTGATTCAATTTATCCTCTCGTAGATCTGCTTTTATCATCAACTTTTTTATCAGATGCTTAACTGATACATTATTATCTGCCTTTATCTTTCTGATAATGTTTAATATCTGAATAACATTATCTCCCATTTCCTCTGAATATTTATCGTAGATAAGTTCTTCTTTGCTCGGCCAATTACTTTGATTGTGTACAGAATTATAACTATACAATTGGTGGTATATCTCTTCTGTAATGTAAGGCAAGAAAGGTGCAAATAACCGCAAAATAATATTCAGTACATACGCCAAGCTTTGTTTTGCACTTAAACTGCTTCCGTACGCACGTTTTTTTACTAACTCCAAGTAACTATCACAAAAATCCTTCCAAAAAAATTCCTCTATTACGCCCAAAGCTTCGCAGTATTCAAATTGTAATAGGTTGTTCGTTGCTCTTTCTATAACTTTGTATAACTTAGACAATATCCACTTATCCATTGTCTCGTGAGCAGAATTTATGCTCATCACTTGATGCTTTTCCATGAACATGGAAACGAACTTGCTAGCGTTCCAAAGTTTTGTAACGAGGCGCTTGCCAATTTTGAATGTATTTTCAGAGTAGACTGTATCAACTCCAAGCCTTGAGTTCGCTGCCCAATAGCGCACTACATCAGCTCCATAAGTTTCAAGTATTACATGAGGAGTAATGATGTTACCCTTTGATTTACTCATCTTTTTCTTATCATCTGCTAAACACCAACCGCTGATCATAATGTTTTTCCAAGGTAAAGAATTTGCATGATAATGTGCCTTTAAAATAGTATAAAAAGCCCAAGTTCTTATTATCTCATGGCTCTGGCTGCGCAGATCTGCAGGAAATATCGTATCATAGCGATGATTTGGTAAGCTAAACTCACTGTTTACTGCTAGTGCACTTAGTTGAGGAGTAATTGAACTTGTGGCCCAGGTATCCATTACATCTTGATCTGGGATAACCTCTTCTTTGCTATACCCTTTTGGCAAATCTTTCAATGGATCTATAGGCAGGTCCTTTACTTCAGCTAGAATAATTTTACCTTCTTCTCCCTTACGTTTGGAATACCATGCTGGAAATGGCACACCAAAATAGCGCTGCCTTGAGATGCACCAGTCCCAATTTAGCCCTTCTATCCACACTTCCATGCGTTTACGCATATTGCTTGGATACCAATTGCATTCTTTTACTTTATCTAATACTTGAGCTTTTTGCTCTAAGGTCTTGATAAACCATTGATAAGTAGGCAATATCTCAAGTGGTGCACCAGATCTTTCTGCACACTTAACAGAATGAGAAATGTTAGTGCTTTCTACCAAAAGTCCTTTTTCAGTTAGGATTTCGATTATCCGCTTTCTTGCTGCTGTAACTTTCAATCCATTTATTTCATTTAGTATATCGTCTGTCATCCGAGTAGCTGACACTGGGATCCATTCTTCTTTTTTCTGACCATACGCTGACATGATATCTTCCTCTGTCATCGCTGGCATTGGCTCTTTTTCCTGGATTCCAGTGTCAAGCACTGGAATGACATCATCTAGGTCCATCCTTCCATCCTGATCGATGATAATTTTCATCGGTAGATTATGCTTTTGCTGCCAATATATGTCGAGTTCATCACCGAATGTACAACACATAACAAGCCCAGTGCCTTTATCTATTTTAACCTTATCATCTGCTATGATTGGAACTTTTTCCTTTGTTATTGGCACTATGGCTGTTTTTCCGATCAGATGAGTGTAGCGCGCATCCTCTGGATGACAAAAAACTGCAACGCATGCTGGAAGTAGTTCAGGTCGCGTAGTCGCAATATTGATCTGCTCATTTTCTTGAGTAGAGAAAACTATCGTGTTTAAGGATGACTCAAAAACTTTATCTTCTATTTCTGCTTGCGCAATTGCTGTTTTATCAACCGGGTCCCAAAGGATAGGCTGCATTTTTCTATATGCATATCCCTTGTTATATAGATCAATAAACGACATCTGTGAAAGCGTCACAGTTTCCTTGCTGATCGTGTGATATTCCAAATCCCAGTCATAACTAATGCCGACTGATTTAAATAGTTCCTTGAATTCTTGCTTTGATTTCTCAATAACCTCATGGCACATCTCTATAAATTTTTCTCTGCCAACTTCTTTTGCACTGGTTTTATAGGTTTGTTCAACCAATCTTTCGGTGGGAAGCCCGTTATCATCAAACCCAATCGGATAGAAAACATCTTTTCCCAGCATGCGTTGAAACCTTGCAATAAAGTCCGTGTGGCAATAGCTAAATATATGGCCAATATGGAGTTTTCCCGATATTGTCGGTGGAGGTGTGTCTATAGTGAAAGTGTTATCCTTTTCACCATTCCATTTATAAACTTTACTACCTTCCCATAATATGTTGCATTTGTCTTCAACTTCTTTAAAGCCGTATTTTTCTTTTAACATAAATATTTCTCAATTTTAAACTTTAAGCTAGCAACGTCATACCGCCGCGGTATCTCTAGATCCCGCTAACAAGCAGCGGAATGACGATGGTCGGTAAACCTAAATTACTTTAGCTATAGCACAATTACGGCAATTTTACGCCAAAATTTTTTGTTTACGAACATAAATTTTCTATGCTATGATAAAAATATTACTTGACCTTAGGTTCTAAGGGTATTATGTAATGTTAAATTATAATTGAGGTTCGTTATGCTAAGCTTAAAGAATGGTACAATACAGGTTGCCGATGATAAAATAGTGCTTGTTATAAAAAAAGATGATTATGAAGAATTTAAAAAGTATAAAAACGTAGATAAGAGTGGTGCTATAATTGATGACAAGTTTTATGTGGGCTGTACGCTAAATGATCAACAACTATATATTGCTGGTTCTTATCCTCAAGAAGAACTAGGAGATAATACAATCATGAATGTAAAATCCGTTGGGAAAAAGGGTGGCAAATATTTTAGTCGCCTAGAAGAAATGAAAAATCTGTTAGGCCTTAACGATGGGAAAGAGGAGATTATGGTAAAAGCCCTATCTTGCCATCCCACAGTACAATTGTTAGAAGAGAAAAATGTTAAAACAACAGAATTGGAAGCTGCAGAAGAGCAGTTAAAGGGGAAAAATGAAGAATTAGAAGCTGCAAAGAAGAAAGCTGAGGAGGAATTGAGAATTAAAACACAAGAATTACAAGATCAATTGGACACAGCTCAGCAGGAAAAACAAGACTTAGAAGCTGAAGTGGAAAAACTAAAGGCAATAGATTCTACAGCGTTGCAGCAGCAGTTAGAAGAGAAAAATGCTAAAATAACAGAATTGGAAGCATTAGATGCTGTGGCGTTACAGCAAAAGTTAACAGAGAAAGAGAATGAAATGACAGCATTAAAAGCTCAACAAAATACACAAGAAGTTACAGACTTAAAGCAACAATTAGCAGATAAAGAGAAAGAAATAGCACAACTAAAACAACAACAGCCAAATGCTGAAGTTGACAAACTGAAGGCAGACTTAATAGCTAAAGAGAAAGAAGTTGACAAGCTAAAGAAGGAAAATAAAGAATTAGAAGCTGAAAACAAAAAAATTCAACAACTAAAACAAGGCAATGCAGCACGGTACACCGCTACTGTTGGTATGGGTCTTGCTGTTGGATTGGTAGCATTTACTGCACTTGAACGTACAGTTAAGTTAGAGATGTTAGTAATGATTGGTATAGCAGTAGCATCTGCACTCGTAGCCGGTGGTATTACATATGCAGTATTACCTAGTACTCAAGTAGATGGGGCAAAAGCACAAGAAGTAAATGAGATGGGAAAAAGAAGTAACAAGGGTTAAGCCGAAATGTACGTGTCAAGTAAAACACTTGACGCGAACTTCAGTTTTTATATTCCTTCATTAGCATAATATAATTTTGTGCTGATTGTGTAATATGTTTAATTTCTTCATTCGACATCTTTTTGAAGAACTTTGCTGGCCTGCCAGCCCATATTTCCCCACTTTTTATTACTTTTCCATGTGTCACTAGCGAGCCAGCAGCTACCATAGCTTCAGGCTCCACAACTGCATGGTCCATCACGGTAGAGCCCATACCAATAAACGCTTTATCATGCACCGTGCATGCATGCAACACACAAAAATGTCCCACTGTTACCATGCTGCCAATAATTGTGTCACCACCTGGGTTTCTATCCACATGAATTACCGTTCCATCTTGAATATTTGTTCCATTACCTATTTTTATTGATCCAACGTCCCCTCTGACCACACAATTAAACCAGATGCTTGCATCTCTTCCTATTTCAACCTTACCTATGATATGCGAACCACCTGCGATGAAAGCACTTTCGTCTATTTTTGGTTCATAATTTTTGTATTTTAAAATGTGATACATATTAAGCCCAAAGTTTTATGCATATGTTAATCAAAATAAGGTAAGCAGTCTTAGATTTCAAGTTATTTGGGTGACAGATGTTCTTGACTTATGCACTTTATGCTCCTAAAATTTTTATTTTCAGCTCTATCTATAATGTCAGTAGCGGTATTAAGTATATTTCAAATAATATTGGTTGTTGTGTTAGTAATTTTAGTGCTCTTGCAGCCACCTGGAAGTAGTTCGTTAAGTGGTTTTAGTAATACACAACAGGGGGTCAATTCGATGATTCCGGTGAAATCTTCTGAAAACCCGCTCAGCAGAATAACGGCTATTGTTGCTGGATTGTTTATTATAAACACATTGCTATTGTCAGGATTATGTTCAAAAGACGTACATAAAAAATCGATCGCAGAAAAAATTATATTAGAAAAAAAGCAAGAAAGTGAATCTACTTCTGTTCCATTTGAAAATTAATGAAGGAAGCTAAATTTATCTTTGTCACAGGTGGAGTTGTGTCATCGCTTGGTAAAGGCTTAGTTGCTTCGAGTGTTGGTGCGCTTCTTCAAGCTTACGGTTTTAAGATCCGTATCAGAAAACTTGACCCGTATCTCAACATTGATCCTGGGACAATGAACCCAACTCAGCACGGAGAGGTATTTGTTACCGAAGATGGTGCTGAAACTGATTTGGATCTTGGGCATTATGAGCGTTTTACTGGAATTAAAGCAACAAAAGATGACAATATAACAACTGGTAAGATATATCATGAGTTATTGAAGAAAGAGAGGCGTGGTGATTATCTGGGCAAAACTGTGCAAGTCATTCCTCATGTAACAGATTTGATCAAATCGTTCATTTTTAATGGTACGGAAGGTTTAGATTTTGTAATATGTGAAATAGGTGGAACTGTAGGTGACATTGAAAGCCAACCATTTTTGGAGGCTATACGCCAAGTTAACTACACATTAGGAAAACAAAGAGTTATCCTTATTCACTTAACTTTAATACCATATCTTACCGCAGCGCAAGAATTAAAGACAAAGCCAACGCAGCATTCAGTTCGAGAGTTAAATTCCGCGGGGTTACAACCAGATATTATATTATGCCGCAGTGAGAAAGAAATTTTCGATAATCAAAGAGAGAAAATAGCTAAGCTTTGCAATGTTTCTTTATCCAATGTGATACCTGCCCCTGATGTGAGTCATATATATGAGTTACCGGTGTTGTATAGCCAATGTGGGCTTGATACGCAAATTTTGGAGCACTTTCATTTAAGTAAGCCAAAACCAAGCTTGACTGAATGGGATCAAATAGTGCATTCCATAAGGCACCCAACACAGGAAGTTACTGTATCTATAGTGGGAAAATACACCGAATTCCCTGATGCGTATAAATCACTAGTTGAAGCATTAAATCATGGTGCGATTAGTAATAAAGTCAAAGTAAGGATAAATTGGGTTAACTCAAGAGAGAAGGAAGAAAAACCTATAAATGAAAAACTTATAGGAGAGAAATTACAGAATTCTCATGCAATCCTTGTTCCAGGGGGGTTTGGTGATGACGGAGTAGAGGGTAAAATATTAGCAATAAATTATGCCCGTACAAATAATATCCCATTTTTCGGAATTTGCCTTGGTATGCAGCTTGCAATTATTGAATTTGCTCGTAATGTTGTTAAGCTTGAAGATGTACACTCTGAAGAATTTCGTAACTGTAAACATCCAATCGTTAAGTTAGCTGGCGATCAAGATGACGATCTTGGTGGAACCATGAGACTTGGGGCATACAAATGTAATATAAATGCAAACTCTAAAATGATGGATGCATATAGTAACACTACTATTTCAGAAAGACACAGGCATAGATACATAATCAATTCAGATTATAAAGATGATTTGGAAAAAAATGGGCTGCTATGCAGTGGCATATCAGAAGATGGAACGTGCATAGAGGCAGTGGAGTTAGAGAGTCATCCGTGGTTTATTGGTGTGCAGTTTCATCCAGAATTTCAATCAAAGCCGTTTTCTCCTCATCCTCTTTTTGTATCATTTATTGAAGCAGCGGTTGGTAAAAACATAAAAATTTGATAAATAAAACTAATAGAGAAGGTTAGGTGTTAAAGGATTTTGTATCTTTATATGAGTATGTAAAAGAATTATTAGAATACATAGGTGCTGACAATGTCAGCGAAGAAGAACTAGATAAACTGGAGGATAAAGCAATAGTAGATGTAATACTGGATATAGAAGAAAAATATGGTGTAAGAGAAGCAAATCAATTCAAATCAGTAGAAGAAATAAAAGAACATTTAAAACGGGGAACAGATAATTATCATTCAAAGCAATTAACTAGAATTCAAAGTGAGCATAATTATACAGGCTCACATAATACATCTTTGACTAACGTTACTCCTTATGAATGCAATGAGCTAAGTGATGAAGGCTATATATCGCCTTGTGAGGAAGTTGTTGAGTCAAACCCAAGTAGTAAAATTTACGACTTACGGGGGATAGAAAAATTAAAAAAAGAAAATTGTATCTGTTGTAAATAACAAGTGTTTAAGTATCAATATATGGAGCTTGCCATAGAGCAAGCCAAACTTGCTCAGAAAAATGGTGAGGTTCCCATAGGTGCTGTAATAGTTAGTGGAAGCAATATCGTTTCTTCTGCACACAATATATCCAGCGATCCAACTGCGCATGCAGAGATGTTAGCGATCAAGCAGGCATGTAAGTTGCTCTCAACTTCAACGCTTTATGATGCTGATATGTACGTAACATTAGAACCATGTCCGATGTGTGCTCAAGCTATTTCCTTTGCCAGAATTAAACGATTGTACTTTGGGGCTTACAATCCCAAAGGTGGAGGAATTGAAAATGGTGCTAAGATATTTCAATTTTGCAGCCATATACCTGAAGTTTATGGTGGAATATTAGAAACAGAATGCTCTTTTTTGTTAAAGGATTTTTTTGAGAAACTAAGGAACATTTGATAAATCGTCATGCTACTTGTTTTCCGATACAAAATCGTCATCCCGCTACTTGTTAGCGGGATCTATGCTAGGAGATACCGTGACGGTATGGCGGTTAAGTAATTCGTCATTCCAGCGCGTGACGCACAACTATACAAACATTGTCCACCAGCAGGGTGTCATCCGAGTAGCTGACACTGCCCTCCTTTGTCATCCCAGTGCCCTGACTACTTGGATCCAGAAGACTTAATTTTAACCAAGTGGCTGCATAATAAAGGCTGGATTCCAGTGTCAAGCACTGGAATGACATTACAGGGACACTGGGATGACATCATCCTTTTCTCTGGATTCCAGACTGGAATGACAGCAGTCCTACGTCATACCGTCACGGTATCTCTAGATCCCGCTAACAAGCAGCGGGATGACGGTTGTCAGGGTGTCAGCTACTTAGATGAAACCCTTTCCCGGTCTATCAAATCACATAGGAGAAAACTAAGACCAATCAAATTTCTTATCTTGCGGTTTTATTTGCAATATTGCTACCAGGCTGACCAATAAGCAAAAGACTACATAAAGCCCAGCGGCAAAGTTTACTTGAGGAAATGTTATAGTAAACCAAGTGCATATCATAGGAGTAAATCCTCCATGTAACGCATAAGAGATGTTACGTGATAAACTCACTCCACTAAATCTAACATTGGTAGGAAAAAGTTCAGCAGCAACTATTCCTATAGGATTTATACCCCTTTCTATTATAGAAAGAGCCATTACACCAAGCATAATTATAAGATAACTTTTATAGTAGTATGCAGTAGATAACACAGGACAACACAGTACCATTGTGATCACTGTAAATAAGATTGTAGTGCGCTCTTTTCCTACTTTATCAGCTAACATTCCGAGCGCTATTGAAGATACCGGCATTAATATACTGGTTATAATGAGCACAATTTCATTGACATATGTTGTTACATACGTCTCAACCGACACTATTTCTTTTGCAATTGTTCGAAGAAATATGGTAAATCCAACAACAACATTAACAGGTACAGATATTAAAATAGCAAGTATCAGAGCTCTCTTGTAGCGTTTTATAAGCTCTATTATTGGCAAATCAGATAAATTCCTTTGTTTTCGATTTTCTTCATATGCTGGAGTTTCTCCTAATGTGTATACACTATATGCGCTGATTAACCCCAAAACAAATGAAAAAGTAAACGGCAACCTCCAACCCCAAGCGTTAAAATCAGTGTTTTTTTTGCAGATGATCACTACAATCACAGAGAGCAAGATACCAATGGAGCGACCAAAACTTATTATTCCAAAAAACATTCCTAGTTTTTTCTTATTAGGTAAATGCTCTATGAGATAAACAGAACTGCCTCCTTGTTCAGCGCCAAGCGCAATCCCTTGTGTCACATGGATTGCAAGAAGCAATATAGTAGAAGTTATACCTATTTTGCTATAACTTGGAATAAACGCAACGAGACTAGACGGAATCGATATTAGCAAGATAGCAATCGTTAATGCCATTCTCCTTCCATACCTGTCACCAATGTGACCAAATATGAATGCGCCAAGTGGCCTTACCATAGCACCCAGTCCTGCAATTCCAAACAATTGCAGTATTCTGTTGTAAACATCTTTTGCACAACAAAACTCTCTACTAATTATGTTAACCAGATCGATAAAGAGCATATGGTCATACCATATTGCGATTCTGCAGAGAATAGCTGATATCAACACCCTTGTTTGCACTAAATTTAATTTGTAAATGTTTGCTTATTTCATTGTGGCTGCTTTTTGGGATTTTGCAACCTAAGGTGTGGGTTGACTTTTTTATTATGGTGTGTGAAACTAAAATGTTATTAACATAGGGACAAAGTTATGGTGGGTGTAATTTATTTAGCGATGCTGGGCGTGGCAGCAATAATAGGAGCTATAATAGGCACTTTAATAGGTCTCTTACTAAGTTTCACTAGTCTTTCACCTCTGATAATAGGCGGAACTGTTGGAGCCATCTATGTAGTGCCATTAATTGCAGCTTTCATAACAATTCTTTTGTATCCAATTCCATATGAGCGTCATAGCGGGTTAACATTAAAAGAAACTGCGTGTCTAGCTGGCTTGTTTATTGGAAGTGTTGCAGCCGGAGTTGGCCTTGTTGCATGTGGCTTGACTCCAATAATTAAAGTAGATTCTTTATCGTCTTTATCAACTACAGTTAGTTCTTTGTTAGCTATGGGAGCTACAATACCAGTACTTCTGATTGCAACTGCAATTGGAGTAGCTATTGTAATCGAGCTCGCTAAGCAAGCTAAGGAGTACATATCAGGTAAAATAATGCAAGCAGAAAAAGAACCTGTGACTGATACACATGAAGAACCAGGCTCTAAAATGGAAGAAGCAAAAGAAGAAAAAACTGCTAGAAATAAGCAGGCAGTACGGGAATGTTCAAAAAACTCACCTCAACCTGGTTAAAATTTTCCTTAAAAGACAAATACAGAAAAACAAGAATATCAATAGCTTATTGTTTTAGCATTTACGATAAAGCAGTAAGCATTTTAAGACTAGTTACTAATTTAGTAAAATTCAAGACTTTCAATAATTTACCTAAAATCTAATCCAGAATTCGGGTTAATAATAAAATCTTGTTTTTTGAAAATGAATTTGGTAAACTTTAAAGATGTATGTGACAATATGGTGATATATTGTTTTTAGTATTTAATAAATTAAAGTACGTACTTGATAATTTTTCTGAACGCTCTAATCAAGCTAAAATAGGTAAGCTAGATAAAATTATTCTTAGTTTAAAATTGGTATAAGGTATTAAGATGAAAAAAATTGAAATTTCAGAATTACTAAAAAGAATTTCAATCTGTTTACTATGCGTGGCAACTATTATCTCTATCGCTTTTTTGTTTGCCTATATGCATACAATGTTGCTTAGTAAAGGGTATGAGTTAGCTGCACATTATGTTAGTGAAGCTATGCCTTGTGTGTTACTTGTCGTTCTCCTTTTTATTGTTTGGTTTGTATATGATCAAGTATTCAGCAAACTAAAGGAAGTAGAGCTGCCTATATCGATAGAATTAGCTAATTCAGATGATAAAAGAATAACATTTGCTGATGCTATAATTGATGACTCCTTAAAACAACGGTTGCAGATGATTTGCTGTGACCAAATGACAGAAGAAATGCGCAAGCTGTTTGGAAATAAAAGTATTAATTCACTAAGAGGTTACATATTATATGGCCCTCCTGGAAATGGTAAAACACTTATCGCTCGTGCAATTGCAGGTGAATCAAATATGAATTTCATAAGCATCTCAGGTCCTGAACTTATTGGAGTATATATTGGTCATGGTGCACATGCTGTACGCGAGCTTTTTAAAATAGCAAAAAAATATTCTCCTTGTATAGTCTTTATAGATGAAATAGATGCAGTTGCTCAAAAAAGAAGTACCGCTAATAACTCAGCTTACCATTGTCGAGAGAGTTTAACACAGTTGTTAACTGAAATAGATGGATTTAAGAGCAGAAAAGATATAATAGTAATTGGTGCAACTAACCTTATCGGTGGTATAGATCCAGCACTTATTAGACCTGGACGTTTAGGTCAGAAGGTTTATGTCCCTAATCCAAACATAGAGGTGAGACAAAAGATATTGGCACTTTATATGCGAGGTACAAAAACTGATGAAAAGCTAAGCCTCCAAGACATTGCAGACAAGACTGAAGGCTATTCTGGGGCTGAGTTAGAGCAATTAGTGAATGAAGCAAAAATTAGCGCTGGTGCGCAAAGACGGCTTATAGTGAGTGAGGAAGATTTCAGTTACGCGCTTCACAGGTTAAGTCCAGAACAAGAAAGAGATAGAATAAAGTTAGTTTCAAACGCGAAGACACAGATAGAAGAAACTTCTTTTATACGGTAAACATAAAAATTGAAATTATAGAAGTGTAGCTGAGCCAACCTTCGTTATTCTTATTATTACCCACAAATAAAGACATGGTATTGCATTTACTCAAATAATTTAATTTTATTAACCTGAAAGCTTATTGGATTAAAATTATTAAATTAAGAGTTATAATTTTAGCAACTAAAAGCTGTAAATTGCACCATATAAACAGTTATTTCAAGCAAAAGTTATACTGACCTTAGCCAGAAAAAGTGGTGGAAAAGTTAGGAATGTTTTTTACAAAAAAAGACAGTATCAATAAAAAGGATTTTATTCTATTTGAAATATAAAATTATCATGTATTTTTCTGTTATTCCCAAGTGAATTATTATTAACTTAGCAGTATATATTATTAAAAACACAAGCAATACAATCATTTTTAGCAACCAAAACCAGCAAGCGTGAGAAGATTTTTTTTTGGAATGAGTTGGTCATGATGTTTGTAAAACTTAATTTGTACACTTTACTTACCCCCAGTAATTCTGATATAGTTACTTTAGTTAAAGTCTATAAAAGTTTATAAATGGCAACCTTAAGTGTAAGAGAAGCTTTATGCACAGCAATTAGAGAAGAAATGCAAAACGACTCTGATGTGCTTATCATGGGTGAAGAAGTTGCAGAGTATGATGGTGCTTATAAAGTAACGAAAGGATTACTGAAAGAGTTTGGAGAAAACAGAGTAGTTGATACGCCTATTACCGAACATGGATTTGCTGGCCTTGCTGTTGGAGCGGCATTTGCTGGATTAAAGCCAATAGTCGAGTTTATGATTTTTAATTTTTCTATGCAAGCTATTGACCAAATTGTGAATTCCGCAGCAAAAACAAATTATATGTCAGGCGGACAACTTGGATGCCCTATAGTATTTCGTGGACCAAATGGCGCTGCAGCAAGAGTTGCTGCACAACATTCTCAATGCTTTGCAGCTTGGTATTCGCATATACCGGGGTTAAAAGTAATAGCACCCTATTTTGCCTCAGATTGCAGAGGTCTGCTTAAAGCTGCAATTCGTGACCCTAATCCGGTAATATTTCTAGAAAACGAAATAGCTTATGGACATGAGCATGAAGTTTCTGACTCTGAGCTATCAAACAAAGATTATCTACTTGAGATAGGCAAAGCTGCTGTTATACGGGAAGGAAAGGATGTAACTATCACTGCTTTTTCATTAAAATTAATGGATGCCTTAAATGCAGCAGATTTACTTTCGAGTAAAGGTATAGAAGCTGAAGTTATTGACCTCAGAACCTTAAGACCACTTGACACTCAAACTGTTATTAACTCTATTCAGAAGACTAATAGGTTAGTTAGTGTAGAAGAAGGATGGCCATTTGCAGGAATAGGAGCAGAGCTGTCAGCCGTTGTTATGGAACAAGGATTTGACTACCTTGATGCTCCAGTTGTACGTGTAACTGGCAAGGACATCCCCTTACCTTACGCTGCAAATCTAGAAAAAAAAGCATTACCGCAAGTGGAAGATATAGTTGAAGCCGTGCATCAGGTCTGTTTTAGAAAAAAATAGTTCTTTTTTGTGTCTCCTGTTCCGCATTGGTCCATCAAAGAAGTATTTCCAGTGCCGCCTATACCACCCATTACTTTTATGACGATAGTTTTAGCACCGAAAAATACAGCACAAAATATACCGAGTGCAAAAAGAGCTGGCCATGGCATTCTACCAAATATCGCAAGCAAAGCTGCACCTATTATCACTACGGTCATAAGCGGTCCGCCTATTCCCCAAACGTAGCCAATAATGTTACATATTACTTGAGCAGTTGTATCAGTATTAGTGTCAGCGGCAGCACTCCCAACATGAGAAAAAGAAATAAATAATACTATAAAAAGAATATTAAAAACTTTCCTAGGGTTCATCTCTATACCTTAAATTTAGATATTGCAATTATACCTAAAATACTATAATTTTTAGTAAAACTAGCATAAAGATTGAATAACAAACGGTGCCACAAAAGTAGTTGACACACAACTGCACAAATATTGTAATATAGACATAGTAAACGATATTATTCCAGTGCTTGACGCTGGAATCCAGACTTTAATTGTTATATTTATAAATAAGTCTGGAACGTTCATCTCAAATGCAGTATTTTTGTTGAAATAGCTCAACTGGATCCCAGTGTCAAGCACTGGGATGACAGCAGTCCTACGTCATACCGCCGCGGTATCTCAGCCGCTAACAAGTAGCGGGATGACGGTTGTCGTTTAGCCATAAACATTAAGAAATTTACCAAATGAAAAAAAAGGCAAAAGAAGCCCCGTGGTTGGCTAATTACTTACATTATACTTTCAAGTATGGCGTTTTTTTATTCTAA
>NZ_CACTIU010000018.1:0-16824 GCF_902713635.1 Wolbachia endosymbiont of Cardiocondyla obscurior
TATAATCCTAACTATAGTTAGCCTTTCATAAGTAGCGATGCAACAAAGCCATCCCAGTGTCAAGCACTGGGATGACACCGAAGGGGCTACTCGGATGACAAACCCTGTCATTCCAGGGCGTGACGCTGGTTTCCATCCAAGACGGCAGTGCTTGACACTGGAATGACAAGAAGAGGGCACTGCCCTCCTTGTATGTATTAGATATAGGCCGAGTTGTGGTCGTGATAAATGTGATCGCTTGCGCAATCGAACATTTTCACAAAACCATTCTCTAGATAAAGATTATATTCGTGATGTTGATCTGATAATACAATATTATCTTGCTCCCCTGAATTGAAATGACTTGAATCTGACAGCAATTCGTAATTTGGATTATCTATTTTACTAATGCTGTTTATTACTTTGCCATTACCACTTGATATAGCTAAACTATAACTATCACCATCCTTCATTATCTTGATGGACACCTTATCTTCAGGTAACACTATAAGCTTCTTTGTGCCACTATCGTGGATTACGAATTTGCCTTTTTCAAAATAGTATTTGTCTTCCGGCAAAGCACCAACCTTATAATCTGATGTGTGCAGTTTGTTCCAAAAATCTAACACAGATTGCTTTTCTGCTCCTTCCGCTCTATCATACAAGGCTTTCACATCATTATAATTTATCGTTACATTTGCCTTATGCTTCCCTTCTGAGTCCTGCTCGTAGCTCTTTTCTATTTTGAGAATTGTGTCTTTTAATACTACCTGTTCTTGCTCTTTCTCCTCCACTGAAGCTGACCTTTTTGCCCTTGTTGGAATTTGTGGCTGATCAGACTGCATTTCACTATTGTCGTTTGATGCAGTTTTCTCTTCAGCAGCTTGTGCAACAACATTAGTAGTACTATGAACTTCTGTCTTAGTTTCACTTACTTGCCCTTTTGGACTTTCGGTTTGTTTCTCTTTTGTAAATATTCTCTGATAGTCCGTGTAGCCTCTATTAGTATCACCGATATCGCCACTGCCTTGATCAAAAGTTATTTTTTTACTTCCATTTCCCATATCTTCAATTTCAACTTGAGGAGAAACAGATGCTAGGAAATCGTTATAACTGTAGTTGTAGTCAGCAGAAAAGAATATTTTCCCTTTGAAATTGTGAAAGTTATTAGACAACATTCCAATTTCTTCATCACCATCAAACAATTTTACTTTAGTGAAATATGTTTGATCTTTTATTCTAACTATTTCACCGCTGGAGTTTCTTTGTATGTGATAATCATTTGGGTCGTACTTTATAGCAAAAAGTTTGCCAGAGCCATATTTCTCTAAGTTTATAAGGCCCACATTTACATGTTTATGGGAATAATCTCTCTTTTCATATTCATGTGCAAATATTGGATCTATGTATCTATATTCATCTGATATATTTGGCATACCTATTGGATGTTCATTTCCATCTTTCGTCACCGGAACAAGCTTATATGTTCCGTCTTTTTCCACTAATTTTAGATGAGTAATACTTTGTGGTAGTTGAAACCTTACATTTGCTCCATGGTCATGAATAAATAGATCACCTTTTTCGGTAATATAAAAGCCCATATTTTTGAATGTATGTAAATTTTCGCCTCCTTGTTTTACAACCGCTTCGTGTACATCGTCGTCTGTCCTATCTGTTCCCTTATTATCCAGTAGTTTTCCTTTTTCTACGATTACTCCATTTGCCTTTTGCTCATCAGAATATTGGGCATGCTCTGAATCCTGATGATTCAAAATTTTGGTACCTCTAAGGAGCAGAGAATCTAAATCTTTTTGGATGTGTCCAGTGCTAGGATGCAACAATTCATTTTCATGTAAATGCGCCTCATCAAAGTATTCATCACGTTCAACTGTTCTGCCATCTATTAGGGAAGCTTTATAATGACCGTTTTCTTTTGTAACTGCCATGTAAGCACCACCATCATATTGGGTATTTAAGTTGTGCAATATATCCTCAAAAATGAAAGTTTCTTTAGTTTGGCCTTCAACTTGCTTAAAAAATCCTGATTCGCTCAATAATTCTCCAAGCTTTGTATTTCCGTCATATATAGACAGTGCACCCATATCTCCTTGACCATGAGCTTGCATAGAAAAAATCTTACCTTCTTGTGGATCAATATGAGTACCTCTGATTAAGTTTGGATCGATATTGACCAGCCCATCTAATATTTTTGCTGCTTGGGAATTATTTTCAATCTTATCAACAGCTTTGTTTTTTAGTTGATCAAACTTTAAAAATGCTGGTCTGTATTTTGTATTTTCCTCATTATGTAACTCTTCAATAGTAATCTCTCCTTTATGATATTTTTGATACATTTCACCACGTTCTTTATTCAAATTATCAAATTCATCTACCTGATTCTTAATTTCTGTATCATATTTTGATAATATCCTTAAAGCCTGATTTTTATACTCTTGACTGTTTCGATATTCATTACCTTGTTGGTCAGAGTAAGTTAGTTTATCCTGTCCATCGGAAGTTTTTACTACCTTGAGGAAATGATATTCCTTTGATATATCAAGTGTATCATTTGTTGCCCTATTTATAGCACGAGCAACATCATAAAATGCAACGTGTTCTACAGGAGAAAAACTTCCAACGTTTTCTCCATCCATTTTTTCTATATTTGCTTTATAGTAGGATACGTTTTTAATTTCTCCACCCACTATTTCTTGACCAATTGCTATGAAATCTCCTTTTGTAACTTGCAAAGCGTTGAGATGTTCCATTGCAGTTTCTGTATCATTCTCAGCAAGCCAACTTTTGAAGTCAGTATCGTGTCCTTTTATGTCTTTCAAGAAACTTTTTGACTCATCTGAGTTACCTTGACGTAAAGCATCTAGGTAGTCTCTTAATAAACTAGGATCTTTTTCCTGTAAGTACATTATCAACGCATGACCTGTTTTATAAACCAAGCTATTTGCTTCGCTGTCCTTTGAGTATTCTAAACTTAAAATTTTATCTAAATCCAAATTTGCAGCTTCAGTTTTGTCGATACTTGATCCTTGAGAATTGAATTTATGATCTGAATGATGCTCAAAGTAGTCTGCAATTCCTTCCATTAATACTGTAGGTAAAGATTTGCCTCCTGTAGCCAAGTAAGTTAAACCATGTGCAAATTCATGCTGAAGGTTATGAATGCCACCTTGCTGGTAGACGTACATTTCAGCAAAAACGTCAGCTTTCCCTTTGTAGTAACATTTACCACCTTCGTCTCCAAGGTAAGAACCGAAACGCTCGCTTCCGCCAAGGTGAGTGTAATCATCCTTGTCATCAAACATGTAAATTTTAAATGTTTGTTCTGAACTGCCGCGTTCTAACTCGAATGCGTTTTTAAAATTAGTAGCTGTTTCTCTTATCTCACTTTCAATGTTAGCAACTTTACTTGCTCTTAAATTGTGAGAATAAACCTCTACTTTAATATTTAAATCTTCAACTTCTATAACATGTGGCGAATTAAACCCTTTGCCGTTATTGTTGAAATATTCTGCTTTAATTATATTTTTATTTACTTGTTGACTAATTGTCATAATTTTAACCTCTAATTTGCTGATCTTTCAATATCAAGCATAAAGTAATTTCCCTAAAAAAAACGTAAATCCCTGTATTAATATAATTTATATCTTAATAAATAAAGTATAGATAGTTAACTTAATATGTAAAATTTAGAATATGGCTGAAATTCTATACAGCTATATTCCGGAATCACATTGGACAAGGACAAAAGCAAAGTGGTTTATTGACTTTCATTCCACCAAAGCACTATACTAAAACCACGATGGGTAATTAGCTCAGTTGGTAGAGCACTTGCTTGACGTGCAAGCGGTCGCTGGTTCGAACCCAGTGTTACCCACGTTTTTGTTTATGAAAAGATTTTATATGACAGCAGTGCATAACGGTAAACACTCAGCAGCGCAGTCCAAGCGCTTAATCTATTCCATAATAATAGTTGCGATAACAATGTTTATGGAAATAGTAGGTGGAATAATTTCACATTCGCTTGCTCTATTATCAGATGCAGGGCATATGCTCACTGACCTCTTTGCCTTGGTTTTAAGCTGGTTAGCACATAGGTTTTCAGCTAAGAAATCCGATTTGCAGAGATCATACGGATATCATCGGTTGCAGATAATTGCAGCATTTGTTAATGGTTTAACTCTATTCCTCATTGCAGTAATCATTATAATTGAGTCAATAAAGAGGTTTATTTTTCCAGTCAATGTTGAGTGGAAAGTAATGTTAATAATTGCTACACTCGGTCTTGTCTCTAACATAATAGTCTTTTTTATATTACATAGTAAATGCGAGAGCAATATAAACATAAAAAGTGCTGTACTACACGTTATAGGAGATATTTTAGGTTCTGTAGCTGCTATACTTGCATCTATAATTATCATGCTTACTGGATGGCAAATAGTAGATCCAATCTTATCAGTATTTGTTAGTGTGATAATTCTAAATAGCGGCTATAAAATTCTCAAAAATTCTTGCCATATACTCCTTGAAGGTACGCCTGAGGGTATATCTGCTGAAGAGATAAAAAGTAAGATCACATCAGAATTACCTGAAGTGATAGATGTGCACCACATACATACATGGTCGCTGTCTGATAATTATTTTATAATTACCATGCATGCTAAAATAAAGCAAAATGTGCAGCACACCAATGTTTTATATGAAATAAAAAAAATATTGCTAGATAAGTTCGAGATAGCACACTCTACAGTCGAGATCGAATACGATGAGTGTGCGGATAATAAGATACTTAAACATTGACGTTTTAAATTATTATGCTATTACTAGAGTGTAATGATGTTGAAGGTAAGCTATGATAGGTATTTCTCAAATACAATTTCCTTCAAAGGATTCTAGTAAGCTAAAATTTGTTAGCTACTTTGGAGCTTTTGTCTCGTTAAGCATTATCACTAATCCTGTTAATGTTCTTTTTTCTCTTGGTACTATGTTCTTCAGGTCTGAAATTAAAACTCTTTATATCTACAAAGAAATAAAAACGGCAAAACAGCAAAAAATGAGCAAAAGGGAATATTGGGAAATATTTTTTAAAAACAATACAATCAAGGTAGCAGCCTTCCTCTTGTTTTTTGCTTTCATAACATATCTAACTTTCACTACCACTTTCTTGCTTATTTCGTTACTGGGAACTATACCACTTACAATGCTATTAATTTTATTGCAGAGTGAACTAAGGCCAAAAGATTTTAACCCATTTACGCTGCTTAAAGCTTCTATAAATTTCTTTTTGGAAGGTATAAAAGAGAATTTACGTGGTATGGTTAATAGTTTTGATGTTAAGCTTGAACATTTACTGCCCCATCAATTAAATGATGATATCATTAAAAATATTGATAAATTAAAAGGTAAGTATAGTGAACAAGTACCTGAAGACGTAATCAAAAATGATGAATATATTCAATTCATTGGATATATAAACAATTCATATGAGTTTAGTGATGAGGATAAAGGAAGAGTAATTGCATTTTTAGATGACTTTTGCAAAGATGATCAAAAGCATAGCTCCGGCTTTACAGGTGGGCAGGTTCTGCTTTTAGTTTTAAGGGCTTGCAATGATGGAGACGGAGAAGCCGTTAAGAGTAAAAAGGATGCATTGATTTCTAATTTAATTGATAGCCAAACTTTCTCTAGAAAAGAGCGAATTCCTAACACTTGCTTCACCGGTATTATCTATAGAATGTTAAGCACGCTAGAGGGTATTCATCCTGATCCAGAAATTAGATTTACTCCCCCAAGGGAAATGTTGCTCTCAGAAGCACAAAATAAAGCACGTGAGTTTATGTTAGACAGGTTAAAAAACAAGAAAAACAATAAAGAAATTCTTAAGGCTTGGTATGACGTTCAAAATGGTTATGAAGACGATGAAAGTCAAAAAATAGTTGATGATTTTATTTCAGAAGTAAGTATTCCTTTAATGAGAAAATTATTGAGTATTACTTCTCAATATAGTGAACAAATTGTGCTGACGTTAATGAAAAATATTAGCTCTATAAAGTTAAATAAATTACAATGTTGTGAGCTGGTTCAGCACATGAGAAATAAACTGCAGGAGCATGATTTAGATGACCAAGAAAGTTTACTCGAAAACATCGGAAAAAAAGTATTCTTAGAGCTATTAAATCGAGATCTACTCGAGACAGATTTTTCTCTCAAGGATTCATCTTTGGATGGAGCTAAGAGAATAGCTAATAAGATAATAGAAGAAGAAGTAGCAGAATTTAAGTTAAAGGCTGAGAAGACTATTGAAGGTCAGATAATTAGCATGTTAGATGGGTTAAGAATGCTCCCAAGAGAAAAAAGATGTTATAGGGTATATGTAGAACTCAGTAAAAATAACGAAAATGATAAGGAAAAAATAAAGAAAATTTTGCAAGAAAGGTTAAAAGTAACAAAAGCAGCAATGGATGAAATGTTAAAAAAAGGAGCTTCACATAAGCTAGAGTTAGAAATTGAAAGTGTATATGAAGGAAATAAAGATCACGTTACTCAACTTTATGAAAAAATAAGAGAAACAAAAAAGGAATTCATTGAAGATGGTCTTTTAACACCTCAAGAAGTAGAGAATATAACAAAAGCAAAAATCATAGACTTAAACAAAGAGGACAAAATCATACCGTCAAGCAATTTGTCTCGTAGTTTAAGTGTCAATAATTTGGCAGTACATTATCTATAAAATTTATACTCTTTACCTTGCAGAAGATTCACAATATTTCTGTGGTGTTTTAGGAAGACCAGTGCTCCTATAATTAGTAATGTTACGAACAAATTCCTCTGAAAAAAAAAGGACCATGCTACAGCCGTTGAAGTAGCACTGAGTGAAGCAAGGGAAGAGTATCTAAAGGCAAGAAAGACTATTATCCAAATTATTACGAATACTAAAGTAATATCGATGTTAAATGCTATCAGTATCCCTAGAGTGGTTGCAACGCCCTTTCCTCCACTGAATTTTAGCCAAATAGGAAACATGTGTCCTAAAACTGCTAAAATTGCAGATACATATATATAAAAATCGTTATTATCACAAAATTGTTGTGCTATATAAACGGCAATAAATCCCTTAAAGGAATCCAGAAATAATGCCAAAGCAGCAAGAAATTTATTTCCCGTCCTTGCAACGTTTGTAGCACCAATGTTTCCTGAACCTACTTCTCTTAAGTTTATCCCTTTTATTCTTGTAATGATTAAGCTAAACGGTATTGAACCGAGTATGTAGGACAGCATAAGGACTACATACTTTTCCATTATACCAAGAACCTAATTAATTTTATTATTCCTCAGCCTTTTTAGGTAGCACTGAACTTCATCGTTAATCTGATTACTAAACAGTATAAGCGCTGTCATGTTGATGAGAGCTAAACAAGAGAATAAAGTTCCACCGATATTGGCAATAGCCATTATATCTTTAGAAAGACCAGAGAAAAACGCCACAATTATTACCGCTATGCGGTATATCACTATACTTTTTGCACCGAATAAATATAGCCACCCCATTTCACAACAATATACAAACGAAATTACTGAAGAAAATGCAAACAAAGGAGCAGCTACTGTTAGAAGGATAGGAAACCATGGAGAAACTGTCTCAAATGCTTTGTGAGTAATTAATATTCCCTCACCAACACCTGTTTGGTATGCACCTGTTATTACTATTGTTATTCCTGTTAAACAGCAAATTAACATTGTGTCAAAGCATGGTTCTATCATAGCGACTAGTCCAGTTCTTACTGGTTCTTCATCTTTAGTTGTTGCATGAGTAATTGAAGCAGAACCAACACCTGCTTCGCTGGCAAAGATTGCCCTTTGAATTCCAGCAACAAATGCTCCTACCATCCCTCCGCCAACAGCATTGAAATCTATCATAGTGGAAAATAATATTTTCAACGTATAACCAAGGTTATGAATATTAAATGCAATAATAATAATACAACTAAAGATATATATAAGTGACATAATAGGCACTAGTGCAGAAGATACTCTAGCTATCCTTTTAATTCCGCCAATAATCACTAGAGCAAGCAGCGCAGAAATTATGGAAGAAAGAAACCAAGAGTGACCATCTACCCAACTTGAATAGCCAGATAATATTGAAACCATTTGGTTGGTTTGAAACGCTACACTTCCACCAAGACCTGATAATACAAAGAATACTGCATACATGGCAGCCAGCACAATACCAAGTTTTTTAAATCCAAATTCCTCCAGACCATTCCTTATATACTGAAAGGGACCACTAAACAATTGGTCCTGATCTTCTGTTCTATGTCTAAACGCCAACGTTACCTCAGCAAATTTTGCTGACATACCAAAAAAACCTGTAATCATCATCCAAGGCACCGCTCCTGGTCCACCCATTGAAACTGCAATTGCGACTCCAGCAACAGTTCCAAGGCCTACTGTGCTTGAAAGTGCAGTCATAAATGCCTGAAAATGCGTAATATGACCATCATGGTGATTCGTGTCATATTTTCCACATAAAATAGCAAACGCATGCTTAAACATTCTTATGTTGAGAAATCCAAAACGTAATGTTAGAAACACATAACCAAAAACTAGTAGAAGGATTATAAATGGCACGTAAAGGATCTTGAAAAACAGTACTTCATTCATGAAGTTATTTATTCCATTCAACACAGCGTCATAACTTTCGTAAAAACCTGAAGCAGCGTACACATCATTAAACAATAGGCAAAATAACACCATACAAAGCAATCTATAAATCATGTTAATACCCTTTAGAATTGTAATAAGAATCTATTGTATTCAAAACTTCCCTTCTTAGTAGATATATTGCAACAGCATTTGGAATCATAAGGCACATAAACAAACTGTCACCTAGATAAGATATAAATTCTATATTCTTTGACATACAGCTGATATACACTGAAACCACTATAAGAATTTGGAACGGTATCAGTATTTTTTTACTACCAAATAAATACAGCAAAGCAACTTCACAGTAGTAACAATAAGCTATTATTGTGGAAAATGCAAAGGAAAACATCATTAGCGGAAAAACTAACTTGCTGAACAAGGGCAAAGCTGTTGAAAATATCGAACTAATTAGTGTAATATCACCCACGTTATCAGTGCTATGCATACCAGTGATAATTATCACAATACCAGTCAAAAATGAGATTAATATTGTGTCTATAAGTGGTGCAATCATTGCAACGCACCCAACTTTAATTGGATCTTCTTCTTTTACAGCTGAATGTGCTATAGCTGCTGTTCCGGTACCTGCTTCGTTAGCAAACACTGATCTTCTCACTCCGGCTATTAATCCGCTCAATACTCCGCTTCCTATAGCTGATTTATTGAAGATATCTTGGAATATTATGGATAGAGCATTCAGCAAATTACTTCCGTTTACATAAATTAAATATATACACATACCCACATATAGCACTATCATAACTGGTGTTAAGCTCGTTGAAACGAAAGCAATGCGCTTTATTCCTCCCAATATTACAATAAAGACAAGCAGGGATATAATAATGGATGCGTTGTATTCTAGGAGGTTATTTGATAGTGCTGCTATTTGATTTGCTTGAAATGGTATACCGCCCAAAATCATTGCAATAAGTAGCATAATCGCATAAGTGAAGGCAAGAAATCTACCAGTTTTTGCAAATCCAATTTTTGCAAGCCCGTACTTCATGTAATAAAAAGCCCCGCCAGTTGTATTTTCAGAGCGATAAGTAAATGCAAGCACCACCTCGGCAAACTTTATCGACATACCAAGTATTCCGGTAATTACCATCCAAAAAACTGCACTTGGGCCCCCTATTGTGATAGCTATTGCAACTCCTGATATTGTTCCAAGACCAACTGTTCCTGAAATTACTGTTGCAAACGCTTGAATATGAGTGATTATGCCATTGTTGCTGTTATTACACTTTAGATTGAATAGCGTCTGTATTCCATATTTAAGTAACCTAAAGTTAATGAATTTGAACTGGGCAGTACAAAAGATTCCAGTTGCAATTACCCAAATAATTATAAATGGAATGTTGAATATCTTTATATACAGAAATGAATTTAATAGTTCACTTATCTTCAAAATCATGCAGTTTTCTATTTTTTGTTAGCTAACGAGTTTTATATGTAAAATATATGTAAAACCCGATGCTTATTGGAATAGTAAGTGTATACACTATACCTAAAATTGGTAGAGTCATCCAGGGCTTACTGATGAAAAATACAATAAGTACTCCAAAAAATGACACAAATATATAGGATAGGCTTTTGGGAATATAAATATATTTTGCAGAGAAAGTTGGAATGTGACTTATCGAAAAAAATGAAATGGCCAGAAAGTAACAAGCTACGTTTCTTGTGTTAAAAAATCGCTCTATGAGAAGTAAGTATTCACTCTCATGAGATTGAAAGGTAATAATTATTGGTAACAAAGAAAGTAAAGCACACACTGGAGCTGGAACACCAGAAAAGAAAAATTTTTCCCAGTATGGTTGTTCTGAGTGTAGCGAAACATTAAATCTTGCAAGTCTTATTGATATGCAGATTACGTATATCATTACTAAAATCCAACCTATGACTTTGATTTCGTTTAGCTTCCAAAAATACAAAAGAAATGCAGGCGCTGCACCAAAATTTAGAAAATCTGCAAAAGAATCAAGTTGGGCTCCAAAATCGCTAGTTGATTTTAGAATTCTAGCTATTCTGCCATCCATTCCATCTATTATTGCTGCAATGATGATAAAAATTACTGAGAATTCCCATTGTTCATTAAATGTAAATTTAAGTGAAGTGAGACCAGAACATAAACCCAATAAAGTTATAAAGTTTGGGAATAATTTAGTAATAGGTAAGAATCTACTGTTACTTCCATCGTTATTCATATAACGTCAAAAGTAAGCTTCTCTTGAACGTTTTCCTTATTTAAGTTTGCTATAATTGTTTCACCACCAATAACAGTTTGCCCTTCTGAAACTCTGACTTCTGTATCAGCAGGAACATAGATATTCACTCTACTGCCAAACCTTATAATTCCAAACCTTTCACCTGCTTTTACGTTCTGGGATATTCCTAAATTACAAACGATACGACGTGCAATTAATCCAGCTATTTGCTCCACAATAATTTCTTTCCCCTTTTCGTATTCAATTACAATAACCTGCTTTTCATTTTCATTACTAGACCTATTGCTCATTGCGGATACAAACTTGCCTTTTTTATAACTCATTTCCTTTATCGTACCAGATATTGGTATACGGTTCACATGGACGTTCAAAACACTTAAAAATATGCTAACAAGCGTAAACTTCTTCTCCTCTCCGTTTTCTGCTGATAAAGGATAATTAACTTCTTCAATTTTTGAAATCACACCATCAGCAGGACTTAATATAAGATTCTTATTGTTTGGCACAGCTCTTGCTGGATCACGAAAGAAATAAGTACACAATAATGTCGGAAACAAGCACGTAACGCCAAACCCCCAAGATATAGAGAATGCTATACACGTTACTATAAAGGAAACTACTATAAATGAATAACCTTCCCTGTTTATATTAGGTAAACCAAAACACATAATCTTATTAACAATAACCTATTGTTAACAATTTATCATTTATAATTTCTCATGAAAAGCTTTTTTTAACTGCTTCAGCAAAGTCTTTTTGATACAAGGTAACATTACAGATTGTTATATTAGCACATAGAATTACCGTCATACTGTAACAACCCGTCCAACACAAAATCTAATGCCTAAGTTTAGATCAGAAAACTGATTCTTCTAAAAGTTGCTCACTATCCTCGTCTATTATGATAGAATTATCATGATTTCTGAGTAAATCTCTGATTTTCGTTTCTATTTCATTTGCGACTTCTTTGTTTGTTTTTAGGTAAGTTTTTACATTCTCTCTTCCTTGCCCAAGACGTGTGTTGTTATATGAATAGTAAGCGCCTGCTTTTTCAAGCACACCAAGCTTTGCTCCCATATCTATTATTTCTCCGAGTTTTGATATACCTTCATTGTACATTATATCAAATTTCGCTTCTCTAAATGGAGGAGCAACTTTATTTTTTACAACTTTAACTCTTGTTTCATTACCTGTAATATTTTCTTTGTCTTTTATTACACCAACTTTTCTTATATCAAGCCTTACAGAAGTATAGAATTTTAATGCATTTCCACCCGTGGTAGTTTCAGGATTTCCATACACTACTCCTATTTTCATACGAATTTGATTAATAAATATCAATATACAGTTCGCTTTTGAAACGGCAGAGGTTAGTTTCCGTAGCCCATGACTTAGAAGCCTTGCTTGCAGCCCCATATGTTGATCACCCATATCACCTTCAATTTCAGCTCTTGGAGTTAATGCTGCGACAGAGTCAATAACTATCACATCAACCGCACCAGAACACACTAAATACTCAACAATATGCAACGCCTGCTCTCCAGTGTCTGGTTGTGAAATCACTAAATCATCAGTGCTTACCCCAAGTTTACGAGCATATAAGACATCCAATGCATGTTCTGCATCGATAAATGCGCATGATCCTCCTTTTTTTTGTGCTTCAGCAATCACGTGCAAGGCAAGAGTGGTTTTACCAGAACTCTCGGGGCCAAATATTTCAATTATACGCCCTTTTGGCAGACCTCCAACACCTAGAGCCGAATCAAGCGCAATTGATCCTGTGGATATTGTGTCTATTTTTTCTACAGGGTTTTGCTTCAACTTCATTATTGCACCTTTACCGAATGCTTTTTCAATCTGGCTTATTGCGTTATCTAGCGCTTTTTGTTTATCACTATTTCTTTCTTCTGGGTTACTTGCCATAGATCATTTATTAATTTATATAATTCTCTATGATAATCAAACGCGAATAACCTGCCAAGGTTTTTCTAGTATTTATGTATTATTTCAATGAAAAATATTAACGTTTTCATAAAGCAGATATTTGTTTGCCTTCGTTAGTAACACACTATACTTTAGTGTACGAACGTTGCAATTTGCAGCATAGCAGGTGGTGTCATCCAAGTAGCCAACACTGAAATGACTAAATTCGAAATGGCTACATGAATTTATTGTAAATTACTACCGTATAAGGTGCGATGCAACAAAGCCATTCCAGTGTCAGCTACTTGAATGACACCTCTTAGATGGGTCAGCTACTCAGATCTGCCATGAAAACTGCAACCCTAAATGTTGGAGCACTGTCGTACACTAAGCGCTGTAATGACAATTTTAGTCGCTTCATACACTTATCATGCTAGTCATAACAGAAATAATTTTTACCAAAGATATTTATGAAATAATTGACATAGTTTGGAAATATGTATATTATAGAACATTAATAGTTAGTTAATTTGTAGGTGTAATGTGGCTAGAAATGTTTTGAATGAAAATGAGTACCACGCTTTAAAGCAGTTGTTTTTAACATTTAATATTCAAAAGGAGGATGTGGTAAATTCTGACATTAAGAATATTAAGAAAAAGCTTAGTCAACAATACCGTAAATTATCGTTAAAATATCACTCAGATAAAAACCCAAACAATAAAGAAGCGGAGGAGAAATTTAAGGTTATTGCATTAAATAAGCCATTTTTTGAAGAATTTATAATAGAGCCATTGGAGAAAGGTCTCAATAAAAGAAATAATTTAATAAAAGAATTACGCGGTAAGTTGTGGAGTCGCAGTTATGAAGAATTGCAAAAATACTTAGATGATAAGTGCAGAAATAAACTCTATAATAAGCAGCAGTCAATTAACAATAATGTAACTGCTTATGTAAAATATTCTTCTTATTCAAATCTCTTAGGAGCGTCGAACAAGAAAAAAATCTTGTTAAACCGGAAAGAAACTATTTCTTCACTTCCATAGCAATTTTTATATATAATTTATCAAGAAGTACTTCTGCAGTTATAACCGACTGATCAATGGTGCTTAAGTGCCCGTTTAGGAGCGTGGTTTTGGAGGAACGGTTAAACCACTGATGGAGTCTATTATGACTACCTCGATTAGAAGATTGTATAATCTAACCGTCCCAAGCTTAAGTGCTTCTCCATTATAAGTTATAGTAGGATAATTACCATGATAAAGGCAAAAAGTAAACTAGAAATAGTGAATCCTGATACAGCAGGAATTGATATCGGCTCAGCTGTACATTATGTATGTGTACCTGAAGGAAGAGATGAACAACGTGTCAAAAAATTTGGATGCTTTACAGTTGATCTTCATAACTTAGCAGGGTGGTTAAAGAAATGTAAAGTTAGAACAGTAGCTATGGAATCAACAGGAGTATATTGGATTCCTTTGTTTCAAATACTTGAGTCATATGGATTTGAGGTAAAATTGGTAAATGCACGATATATTAAGAACGTGCCTGGTAGAAAATCCGACGTTCAAGACTGTCAATGGTTACAACAATTACACAGCTATGGATTACTCCATGGGTCGTTTAGACCTGATGATCAAATGTGTGTGTTGCGTAATTACGTTAGGCAACGTAGCAACCTGATTGAAAGTGCATCCACACATATTCTACGTATGCAAAAAGCGTTAATTCAAATGAACGTTCAATTACACAAAGTCATAAGTGATATTACTGGAGTGACCGGTATGCAAATTATCAAAGCAATAATTGAAGGTGAAAGGAATCCTGAAAAATTATCAGAATTGAGAGATGTACGGATAAGAAATGATAGATCTACCATGGCAAAAGCGCTAAAAGGCGACTACAGAAAGGAACTCTTATTTGTGTTAAAGCAAGAATTTGAATTGTATAATATTTATCAGGAAAAAATAGCAGAATGCGACAAAAGCATCGAACAATATTACAAAACATTTGAAACAAAATCTGACGAGAATAAGCGATGCAGCAAAATAAAGAATAGGTTTTCAAAAAACAGACCAGACTTTCCTTTACACGAAGAACTGTATAGAGTAACCGGTATTGATTTTACTAAAGTTCCTGGGCTTGATGTGCTAACTATACAAACAATTATCTCAGAAGTTGGTTTGAACCACGATAAATGGCCATCAGAGAAGCACTTTACTTCTTGGTTGGGGCTAAGTCCTGCTAATAAAGTTACAGGGGAAAAAGTATTTGGGACGAGAACTCGCAAAGTTATTGCTCGTGCTGCAAATGCTTTTAGGATGGCTGCCCAGTGTGTGTCAAGAAGCAACAGTGGGATTGGTGCATATTGCAGAAGGTTAAAAAAACGACTAGGAGCACCGAAAGCGATTACCGCTACGGCTAGGAAATTGGCGTGCATTTTTTATAGTATGCTAAAGTATGGACAGGAATATGTAGAGAAGGGCATTGATTACTATGAAAAGTTATATAAGGAAAAAATAGTGAAGACTCTAAGCAAGAAAGCTAGTGAATTTGGTTATGTCTTGATTAAAAAAGAGCTACTAGCAGAAAGAGTTTCTTAGAAGATTAGCCTCTCACACCAAAAATAGGTATTTTTGAAGTTTTTTATAGCTACTAAATTCATGAATTCATTTGCCGGGGTTTTTAGGCGCTTTATGATGGGGATATAAAAAGATGTACAAAAGGACGTCTAAGGTGCGTAGTAGCATTCTAGGATCATCTATGAAGGTAGTTTTTTGCCAACTCTTGAAATTCAGCTAAATTTACCACTTTAATAGACCTCAGCATAAAAGAGTTGAATATTTCTTCAGAATTGTGTATAATTATTAATGCTTTTTAGGTATTCTTGCTATGGCTCTTTCTAAGTTTCTCAATCCAAAATTAGACTTAACCTTCAAAAAGGTCTTTGGTACCGAAAGAAATAAAAACATTCTTATTCACTTCCTCAATGATATCTTAGGATTTACCGGGATAGATACTATACAAGAAGTTGAGTTTCTTAGCACCTATATGGATCCTGAAGTCGCCTCTGATAAACAAAGCATTGTTGACGTCCTTTGCAAGGATTCTAGTGGGTTCAGATACGTGATTGAGATGCAGCTCGCTCGTGATAGAGGCTTTGAGAAACGCGCTCAGCTATATGCTGCTAAAGCTTATTCAAGGCAGGTTGGAAAAGGTGGCGAGTACATCGATTTAAAAACAGTATTCTTTATTGCTATTTCCGATAATACGCTATTTCCTGAGGAGGTTGAGTATATTTCCACTCATAATATACGAGATATAAAAACCAACGGACATTACTTAAAAGATTTTCAGTTTGTCTTTATTGAGTTGCCTAAATTCGCAAAAAACAAAGTAGAGCAGCTAGAAAGTACAATAGAGCGCTGGTGCTTTTTTTTCAAGTATGCAGAAGATACTACAGATGAAGACCTAAAAGATATTGCAGAAAAATCGCCAATAATAAAGCTAGCATACGATGAGTTAGACAAGTTTCGCTGGAATGAGAAAGATCTGATAGCGTACGAAGAAAGGATAATGGATCTGCGGAAAGAAGAAGGCATCCTCGCTCAAAAACTTGATGATGCTAGAGAAGAAGGTAGAGAAGAAGGCATCCAAATCGGGCATGAAAAGGGCAGGGAGAAAGGGAAAGAGGAAGGCAGAAAAGAAGAAAAAATTGAAGTCGCAAAAAACCTACTTAAGGCTGGTGTTTCCATTGATATCACCTCCCAAATAACCGGCCTTCCTCAATATGCTCTTTTATGAAAAAATATTTTACTCTTTTTGACTGGCCAGGGCTTTTTTTAAAATGTCTCTTTCTCTTGTTACTTTTGCTAACTCTTTCTGTAAATCAAATCTCTCTTTGTCATAAGGTGCTACATCTGGAAATGCATTTGCCGCTGACTTTTTTTCGTTATATTTCTTCATCCATTT